>CAYVVX010000759.1:0-2686 GCA_964455315.1 uncultured Planctomycetales bacterium
CGGCTGCCAGCTCGGCGATGACCTCCCAGCTCCGGTCGCGGCTGCCGTCATCGACGAACACGACATCCAGGTCGAGCATATGGTGGGTGGCGACCTGGTGGATCTCGCGCATCAATCCGGGCAGACTCTCCTCTTCGTTGTAGACAGGCACCACGATGCTGATCCGCCGGTTGTTCAAAACTCACCGCCTCGCAAGCAGGTCGCCGGATTGAAGCCGCGTATTGTGCTCGACACCCCGGCGCATGGCAACCGAAACGGCGTCGATGGGCCGAGTCCGCTCCCTTGCTGGATAGACACCGCCGCGGACGGTTGGTTGCGCGCCCCCGGGTTGCCGTCTTGTCGGACGGGTTCGGTTTCAGTTAAGATCATGGCGTTACCCCTGATCGCGATGGTCTCCCGTGGGGTTGCTCGTCACATGGGCCTTCCGCTGCGCCAATTGATCCTTCCACGCATGCTGGCCGGTGGCCTTCTCCTGGGCCTGTACGGCACCTGGGTCATCTGTGCCCGGCTGCCCGCACGGCTCGACCTGTGGACCTGGCTGGCGTCCAGCGGATGGGCCATCGGCCTCTTCGCCGCGGCGGGCATGCTCATCGCGGCCGGGAGCGTCACGCTGGCCGTACTGCTGACCTGGCCGGTGAGCGTTCGGCGGCGGGCGATGACGGCGGCGGTGGTGGAGACGCTGCTGCTGGCACCGCTTGCCTGCTGGCTGCTGCTCAACGAGATCGTCTATGCCACCACGTCGCAGGTACTCGGCGCCGAGGCGCTGGCGATGGCGTGGAACAACGGTCCGGAAGTGGCCGAGGCCGCCTGGGAGATGGGGCGAAGCTACCTGCTCGGCGGGGGGGCAGCCCTGGCGGTTTTCCTGGTCCTGTGCTGCCTGGGGCTGCACCGCTCGTATCGGCGGGCCCAGGCGGCGCCGCCGCCGCTTCGGCGCGACCCTGTGCGCCGGTCCTTCCTCAGGGGCGGGCGGCTCAACCGGCTGACCGGCTCCCTGACCGGCGGGCTGGCGGTGCTGGTCGGCCTGCTCGCCTGGCAGTTCCTGGTGTCGCCGAGCCACGCGCTCACCGTGGTGTGCCGCTCGGCACCGCCGCTGCGGGCCCTGAACCTCACCCGGGCACTGCTCGGCCGCGGCCTGGAGGGCCGTGCCTCTCCACCAGCCGGCCCGCCGCTGATCACCGAAGCCCGGTACCAGGCCATGATCGACGCCGCACCACCGCCGGCCGACCGGCCCAACGTCGTGCTCATCATTCTGGAGTCGGTCCCGGCCAAAGCCCTGCACTGCTACGGCCATCCCCGCGCGGACGTGAGCCCCCACCTCGACCGCCTCGCCGCCGAAGGGACGCGTTTCGAGCACTGCCTGGCTACAGCCTCTTTTTCAAGCTACGGAGTGGTGTCACTGGCGACTTCGCTGTACCTGCTCCGCGGCGAGCGCTACGACTACTTCCACGACGTCGATTTCCCGTTCATGAGTCTGACCCGGGCCCTCAAGCTCGCCGGCTACGAGCTGAACCTGTTCAGCAGCGGCAACGAAAGCTTCGACAACCTCAACCACTTCAACCCGCCGGAGGATTTCGACACCTACTTCTCGCACGACACCTTCGACATGGGCGCGCCTAAGCCGGACTGCATGCGCATGGATGACCGCTATGCCGTCGAGGCCTTCGAGGGCTGGATGGCCAATCGCACCGACCCGCGCCCGTTCTACTGCGGCTTCTACCTGCAGTCGACGCATTTCAACTACGAGGTGCCCGGGCCCTGGAATTCCCACTATCAGCCCACGCCGCCGCTGTTCTCCAACGGGGATGGTGTCCTGCACATTCCGCCCGACGTGCTTCCACTGCTCCGCAACCAGTACGACAACGCCATGCGCTACGGCGACCACTGGGTGGGGCGGATTCGCGACGCGCTGCGAGCCGCCGGCCGGCTGGAAGACACCGTCATCGTGGTCATCGGCGATCACGGCGAAGCCTTTATGGAGCACGGGCTCGCCCGGCACGGCGTGGCCCTCTGGGAGGAGATGATCCACGTCCCGCTGATTGTCTGGACCGGCGCCGGCGTGCGGGCGGCGATGCCCGAGCCGCCGCGGTCGGTGGTCCCCGACAGCGTCTCGGCCGTGGACGTGAATCCCATGGTCGCCCGGCTGGCGGGCGTGCCGGCCCATCCGTCCTGGCAGGGCGTCGATGCCCTCGATCCGGCCTACAGCGACCGCGACCGGCCGATCTTCTCGGTGGTGCAGCTCACCCGCTGGCAGGAGGCGGTCTGCCTCAACCGCATGAAGTACATCTACGACCTGACCGACGTGGGCGGCATGCTCTTCGACCTCGCTACCGACCCGGGCGAGACGCGGGATCTCGCCAGGCAGCGCCCGCAGGCCGCCGCGGCGCTGCACCAGGTACTGGCCGACTGGCACACGCGGCAGCTCGACTACTACGCCCCGTCGAACCGGCCGATCCGCCGCTACCTGGGCCCGCCGGAAAGGGTGGAGCCGTTGCCGGAGATCTTGCCTGTATCGAAGCCTGCGGCCGTGGTGACCCGATGAGGCCTCGATCTCGTCGGGATCGAGACATCGTTCAGCCCCCTCGCGTGCGCTCATGTTTAGCCCCCTCGCGTGCGAGGGGCGAAGGGGAGCAACGCCGCCCTATACAGTGCTTTCGCGCCGAGGGTGATACCCCGATGTTCGCGGCAC
>CAYVVX010000760.1:0-1530 GCA_964455315.1 uncultured Planctomycetales bacterium
ACCCTTCTTGCCGTAGGTTTACCTGATGGTCTCCTTGATCTTGTCGATGGCCTGCTCACGGGGCAGCACGCCGGAGATGGCGAAGAAGCAGGTCTGCATCACCGTGTTGATCCGCCCGCCCATGCCGGTGTCTCTGGCCACCGAGAACGCGTCGATGGTGTAGAACTTGAGCTTCTTCTCGATGATCTGCTCCTGGGCCTCGCGGGGAAGCTGGTCCCACACCTGGTCCTTCGGGTAGGGGGCGTTGAGCAGGAACACCGCGCCGGGGGCGGCGTACTCCAGCACGTCGTACTTCTCCAGGAAGGTGAACTGGTGGCAGGCCACGAAGCTGGCCCGCGGGATCAGGTACGGCGCCTCGATCGGGCGCGGCCCGAAGCGCAGGTGCGAGATGGTCATGGCTCCGGACTTCTTGGAGTCGTAGACGAAGTAGCCCTGGGCGAAGTTTTCCGTCTCCTCGCCGATGATCTTGATCGAGTTCTTGTTGGCCCCCACCGTTCCGTCGGCGCCGAGACCGAAGAACACCGCCTTGACCACGTCCGCCGACTCGATGTCGAATGAGTCGTCCACGTCCAGCGACAGCCCGGTCACGTCATCGACGATGCCCACCGTGAAGTGCAGCTTCGGCAGCGGCTTGCCCAGCTCGTCGAACACCGCCTTGACCATCGCCGGCGTGAATTCCTTGCTGGACAGCCCGTAACGACCGCCGATCACCCGCGGCTCGGCGGGCAGACCGTGGCCGTTCATCCGCACCGACTCGCGCAGCGCCGCCACCACGTCCAGGTACAGGGGCTCGCCCACTCCGCCGGGCTCCTTGGTGCGGTCCAGCACCGCGATCGACTTCACCGATTTCGGCAACGCCCTCACGAAATGCTCAACCGAGAAGGGCCGGTACAGCCGCACGGTCAGCACGCCGACTTTGGCTCCCTGGGCATTCAGGAACTTCGCCGTCTGCTGGGCCGTCTGGGCTCCCGAGCCCATCACCACGATGACCCGTTCGGCGGCGGGGTCGCCCTCGTAGTCGAACAGGTGGTACTGCCGCCCCGCCAGCTTCGCGAACTGGTCCATGACCTGCTGCACGATGTCGGGGCAGTCCATGTAGAAGCGGTTGCAGCCCTCGCGGGCCTGGAAAAACGTATCCGGGTTCTGGGCCGTGCCGCGGATGACCGGCCGGTCGGGCGTCAACGCCCGCAGCCGGTGAGCCTTGACCAGGTCGTCGTCGATCATGTGCTTCAGATCGTCGTCGGTCAGCTCCTCGATCTTGGACACCTCGTGGCTGGTGCGGAAGCCGTCGAAGAAGTGCATGAACGGCACCCGGCTGCGCATGGACGCCACCTGGGCGATCAGGGCCATGTCGTGGCATTCCTGCACCGACGCCGCCCCCAGCATGGCAAACCCCGTCTGCCGGCAGGCCATGATGTCGGAGTGGTCGCCGAAGATGGACAGGGCGTGGGTCGCCAGCGTCCGGGCGGACACGTGCATGCAGAAGGTGGTCAGCTCGCCGGCGATCTTGTACATGTTGGGGATCATCAG
>CAYVVX010000760.1:1540-2682 GCA_964455315.1 uncultured Planctomycetales bacterium
AGGAGGCCTTGCGACGCGGTAAACGTCGTGGTCAGCGACCCGGCCTGCAGGGCGCCGTGCACGGCACCGGCCGCACCGGCCTCGGACTGCATCGCGGTGACCTGCGGTACGACGCCCCAGATGTTCTTCCTGCCCTTGACCGACCATTCGTCGGACAGTTCGCCCATCACCGACGACGGGGTGATCGGGTAGATGGCAATGACTTCGTTGATCCGATGGGCGACGGAAGCGGTGGCTTCATTGCCGTCCACGGTGACCATGCGACGCTGCACCATATCACTGGCTCCTTGCTGTACTCAGCCACCGCGGCGGGAACGGGGGGCCGTCAAACCGTCGGGGCGTCTCGAATCTCACAGTCGCCGGGCACCACCGGCGTGCGGAGACCGCGCCTTCACCCCTCACCCTGAGGGTATGGCACGCGGTATGCCGAAGCGGAGCGGACGACGTTCCGGGGGGGGCCGGGGGCCAAATGCACGGGATTTCAAAGTAGCTGCAAAGCGGGCGCCCCGGTGTCAATGCGCCCGGGACATGGGGCGGACACCTTATAAACGGGCTAAATCACGCCGTGGTTGGGGGATATGACAATGGCAACCCTTGCCGGAGCGCCGAATCCTAGCCGCCGGAACCCGATTCGGCGAGTTGGACGCGAAACCACGCGATCAGCCGCTCCTTGCTCATCGAGCCGTCGGCAACGCTCAGCGTGACCTTTTCCAGGGAGGCCGGCGCTGGAAGCGCAGAGACGCCGTTTGCGTCGAGGTAAACGAGAGCAGCAAGCACTCCGGCCCGCTTGTTGCCGTCCACGAAGGGATGATTGCGCGTGATATGGGACAAGTAAGCGCCCGCCATGGCGGGCAGATCGGGGTGCAGATAGGCGCCGTCAAACTGTGCCCGCGGCATGGCTACGGCGGACTCCAGGAGGCCCAGCTCCCTCAGACCAGCCAATCCGCCGTCGCGGGCGATGGTGTCGGCATGGAGGATGGGCACATCGTCAATGCTGAGGAACCTGATTCCGCTCACATCGACTCACCTGGCCAGCCGCTGAAGCATACCCCCGTATCGCCGCCGCAGCCGGCGGACGGCACCCTCGACAGACTCCCGGCCCAAACCGACGTCGGCCGGTGCGACGATCAGCGATCCTCCGG
>CAYVVX010000761.1:0-2674 GCA_964455315.1 uncultured Planctomycetales bacterium
TGCGGTCGGGGCGGCCGGGCGCATCGAGCGGTACGCCTTCGATGACCGTTTTGCCGGTGATCTGACGGTTCCCGGCCCGCACAACCGCACCAATGCCGCGGCGGCGATCGCGCTGGCCCGCGAGCTCCGGCTCGACGATGTGGTGATTTCGCGTGGATTGCGCGGATTCAAGGGCCTTCCCCACCGGCTGGAACTGGTTGGAGAGGTCGACGGCGTCCGCTACTACAACGACTCAAAGTCCACCACCCCGGAGTCGACCCGCATCGCCCTGGATGCCTTCGAGGAGCCGTTGGTGCTGCTGGTGGGGGGCAGTTCCAAGGGGTCCTCGTTCGTGGAACTGGCCGGGCACATCGCCCGCAAGGCCAAGGCCGTGGTCTGTTACGGGGCCACCGGGCCGCAGATCCTGTCGGACATCGTGGAGGCCCGTGCCACCGGTGCCGTTCTGGGAAGCATCGATCTGGCCGCCGACTTCGCCCAGGCGGTGCGCAAGGCCCGCGCGGCGGCCTCCCCCGGCGACGTGGTGGTGCTCTCGCCTGCCTGCGCCAGTTATGACATGTTCACCAACTACGAGCACCGCGGCGCCGAGTTTCAGCGGCAGATAACAGCGGCGGACGGCGAGCCTGCCTGATCCCGGACCGGCGGGAGGGGGGTCCACGACACTGCGGAACAGCCCCATCATCGCGGGGCAGTGCCGTTGCCCCATCGGCAAGAGTTGCCGGACAGGGGCAAGACTTGCGCCCGCCCCCCGGGTTCCTCCCAAACTGGCTTCTGCCTGGTTTCCCATTTTAACATCAATCATAAAGCACTGAATACAAACGACTTACGATGATTCCTGTGGAATCCGGCCGCAAGCAAAACGCGTGCCGTTTGGCTCTGGCACGCCGGTTGCGTAGGAGACTCGCCGAGGGTGACAGTCGCATGGCTTCAAACGGAGTCGCTGTCGGCGTATGTCGCGGCGGCGCCTGTCATGGGAGCGCGTCGATGAGCAGGTCTTTCGACCAGGCAACGGATTGCAGCAACCGGCCCACGGATTGGGCCACCATCGGCGCCCGCGTCCTTCAGGCGGCCGCGCTGGCCGGCGCGATTCACATGAGCGAGGGAGCCCGCCGGGCGAGCGATCGACCGGAACTGAGCCACGGGGAGGTGCACGGATGCACGCCCGTGGCTCATGAAGCAATGCCCATCGTGGAACGAGGGTAGGACCAGAGCAGGGCGCGGCGAAGGATTCGCCGCGCGGGACTGACGGGATGGAACCCAGGTTATGGTGTACGGCATCTATCAATCCGCCGCGGGACTTCAGGTGAACCAGTACCGCCAGTCGGTGCTGGCCAACAACCTGGCCAACGTGCAGACCGCGGGCTTCAAGCCCGACCTCACGCTGGTCCGTGAGCGGCCGGTGGAAAGCCGCGAGGACGGGGCCGCCCCCTCCCTTTCCCATCCCGTGCTGGATGAGCTGACCGGCGGCAGCCTGGTCGCTCCGACGGTCACCTCTTTCGAGCAGGGCCCCATCGAGCCGACCGGCAGACCGCTGGACCTGGCCATCGACGGGGACGGATTCTTTGCGGTCAGCGACGCCGGGCAGGAACGCTACACCCGCGACGGGCGGCTGATGTTCACGCCGACCGGCGAGCTGGTCACCGCGGCCGGCAACCATGCGGTGCTGGGGACGGGCGGCGAGCCTTTGCGAGTGCCCGCCAACCTGGCCGGCAGGGTGCGGATCGACGCTGACGGTCGGCTGGCGGTCGGCGGCACGGTCTACGGGCAGATTCGCACGGTGAGCTTCGAGGACACATCCCTGCTGCGGAAAACCGGCGGCAACCTGATCCAGGGTTTCGGCCAGGCGCCGGAGACCGCACAGGTCAGGCTTCGCGTCGGGGCCGTGGAGGGATCCGCGGTCGACCCGACGCAGACACTGGTTTCGCTGATGCAGGTGTCGCGGGCCTACGAAATGAACGCGACCCTGGTGGGACTGGCGGATACGACGCTCGGGCGGGCGGTAAACGACCTCGGCAGGATCAGGTAGCCCGGGCCCCGCGCGGCGGTGATCCCGTCGCGGCGGAGGGAATCGGCAGGATGCCGGTTCAACAACCACAGTCGAGCGCAACGGTTGGCTCGATGCTGACAGGACGTGACCCCGCGGTGCGGCACTGACTCCGCATCGCCCTCCGGCAATCGTGCCGGCGGATGGGAACAGGATAAGGCGACGCAATGGCGATCAGTGCGATGTACGCCGCGGCGACGGGCATGCGGGCTTTGGACACAAAGCTCAACGTCACCGCGAACAACCTCGCCAATATCGCCACCGTCGGGTTCAAGCGGTCGCGGGTCAACTTTGAGGACCTGCTCTACCAGGTGCGACAGGAGCCGGGTGTGCGCGACGCCAACAACGAACCGACGCCGACCGGAATCGTGGTCGGGCTCGGAGTGGCCGTCTCCGGCACCCAGCTCGACTTCACCGTCGGGAACCTGGAGCAGACCGGCCGCAAGCTCGACGCGGCGATCGAAGGCGAAGGATTCTTCCAGGTGAGAACCTACTACAACGGCCAGGAGGTCATCGCGTACACCAAGGCGGGCAACTTCACCCGCAACGCGAACGGCAATCTGGTGCTGGGCAACAGCGAAGGCTCGATGCTGGAGCCGCCCATCAACGTGGGCCAGGACGTGAACGAGGACG
>CAYVVX010000762.1:0-2670 GCA_964455315.1 uncultured Planctomycetales bacterium
CTGACGCTGCGCCCCGGCGCGCGCCATGCCGTCGCGACCGGCTTTGCCATGGCGCACCAACGGATGAGATGAATGGTCAGCCGTCGGCGACCGCCGCCGGCCTCGTTCCGCGAACTCATCTTATTATAGCCGGGAATGCCGGGAAACAGCGCCTGCCCCGGGGCGCGTCCTGTTGGTCGGAAAACCCCGCGGCCGCCTGCCGAACCCGTGGAGTTGTGATAATATGCCCCCTGGTGCCCGGTTTCCCGGCCGCAAACTTTCCGCCTGTCGGAGGCTCCGCGATGGCGAATCTGGCCGTTGAGGTCAACGGGCTCAGCCTGCCCAACCCCTTCATCATCGGTTCGGGTCCGCCGGGGACCAACGCGCAGGTCATCTCCAAGGCCTTCGACGAGGGCTGGGGGGCGGTGATCAGCAAGACCATCAGCCTCGACGCTTCGCTGGTGGTCAACGTCGCCCCGCGCTACGCCCGGCTGCGGGCCGAGGGCTCGCGGGAGATCTACGGCTGGGAAAACATCGAGCTGATCAGCGACCGCAAGTTCGAGGTCTGGATCGACGAGTTCAAACAGCTCAAGGACAGCTACCCCGACCGCATCCTGATCGCCTCGATCATGGAGGAATACCGCAAGGACGCGTGGGTGGAGATTGTCGAGCGCTGCCAGGCCACAGGTGTGGATGGCTTCGAGTTGAACTTCTCCTGCCCGCACGGGCTGCCCGAACGGCGCATGGGCGCCGCCATGGGCCAGGATCCGGCCATCCTGGAGGAAGTCTGCGGCTGGGTGAACAGTGCCGCGACGATCCCGGTCTGGGCCAAGATGACGCCGAATATCACCCACATCGCCGACCCGGGCAGGGCGGCGCTCAAGGGCGGCTGCGAAGGACTGAGTGCGATCAACACCATCCTGAGCGTCATGGGCGTGGACCTGAAGACACTCCGACCGGAGCCCTCGGTGGAGGGGTACACCGTTCCCGGCGGGTACTCGTGCAAGGCCGTCCGCCCGATCGCCCTGCGGATGGTCATGGAACTGGCCACCATGATCCGCGATGAGTACCCCGACCGCAGCCTGAGCGGCATCGGCGGCATCGAAACCGGCGGCGACGCGGCCCAGTTCATCCTGCTGGGCGCCGACACCGTACAGGTCTGCACCGGGGTCATGAAGCACGGCTATGGGCTGATCAAGCCGATGTGCGCGGAGCTGGCCGCGTTCATGGACGAGCACAAGTTCGCGACCGTGGCCGACTTCACGGGTCACAGCCTGCAGTTCTTCACCACCCACGCCGACCTGGTCCGCCGCCAGGCCGAAGCCAAGGCCGCCGCCCGCGAAGGCCTGATCCGCAAGGACAGCGACTGGCACGGTGACGAGTTCGTCAAGCAGAGCGATCGGCTGGCGCGGGATTGAGAGTTCCTGTGGCGGAGCATGGCAACATGAACCGCCAGAATCTTCTCAGACCGTGATGTCCCCTGTAGCGGTTGGCCCCAGAGCCGGCTGTTTCGCGTGGAACCTTCCCCGATACTGGAATGATTGCTGCCCGCAGATCACGCGGATTGACGCGGATGAAACTCTCACGCCGAGCTCGCTCCGAACCATTTTACGCCCACAAATCAGGGCCGAGTCCAGTTCTAGACTCTAAAACCCTCTTCTTTGTGCCTTCGTGTCTCTGTAGTTCATGCTTTCATGCGATTGCCTGAGACCGCTCGATTATCGAGAGACACTCATCCAGGCAGTCAGCCATGAAATCCGCATCATCCCGGCTGAGGCACATGGGCGGTTTGATCCGCAGAACGTTGCCGAACAGTCCGCCCTTGCCGATGAGCAGCCCGCGCTCGCGAGCCAGTTCCAGGATCTGCGCGGTTTCCGCGGTGGCCGGTTCCTTGCTTGCCCGGTCGCGAACCAGTTCGCAACCCAGCATCAACCCCATGCCGCGGACCTCGCCGATCAGCGGATGGCGATCCTGAAGTTCCCGCAGGCGGGCCTTGAGCTGCCCGCCGACCAGCTTCGCGTTGTGCTGGATGTTCTCCTCGTCGATCACCTCCAGCGTGGCCAGTCCCTGGGTCATGGACATGGGGTTGCCGCCGAAGGTGTTGAAGTGGATGTGGCTGGTCAGCGTTTTGGCCAGCTCCGGCCGGGTCACGCAGGCGCCCAGCGGCGCGCCGTTGCCGATGCCCTTGGCCATGGTGACCAGGTCCGGCGTGACGCCCCAGTTCTCGAAGCCCCAGAAATGCTCGCCGGTGCGTCCGAAGCCGGTCTGCACCTCGTCGGCCACGCACAGTCCGCCATGCTGCCGGACGATGTCGTAGACGATCCGGAAATACTCGGGAGGCGGAGTGACCGCGCCGCCGACGCCCTGGATCGGCTCGCCGATGAAGCAGGCCACCTGGCCGCAGGTTTCGTACTGGATGAGGTGCTTCACGTCGCGGGCGCACTTCACGTCGCAGGAGGGATAGGTCAGTCCGAACGGACAGCGGTAACAATAGCCGGGCGTGGCGTGATGGACGCCGGGCTGCTGGTTGGACTTGAATCGCCAGGTGCCGTGCGCGGTCAGCCCCATGGTGGCCGACGTCCCGCCGTGGTAGCCGTTGCGCAGGTAGATCGTGTCGAGATGCGCGGTGTGCTCGCGGCTGGTCAGCACGGCCAGCTCGTTGGCCTCGCTGCCAGAGTTGGTGTAGTAGGT
>CAYVVX010000763.1:0-2670 GCA_964455315.1 uncultured Planctomycetales bacterium
AGCAGGGCCAGCACCAGCGGCAGCCAGAGCTTCGCCGCCCCTCCCCAACGAGTCCTGCCGTGGGCGCAATCGTGTTGCACTGGAGCCATGAAACCACCCTCCTGGAAAACCAGCCTGTATGCGACGGGCCTGGAAATGGTCGCGCGTCGAATGGATCCGGCACCGAAGATCCATTCACTCTAGCCATCGCCGCCGCGTACTTCAACGAAGAAATGCGGCCTCACGGCGCCGATGCGTCGCCATCGGATTCCGGTGCGCACCCCTGATCCGCCTCACCCTCCTCGTCCACCTGCTGCCCCGCCGCCCGCAGCTTCAGTGCCAGCCGATCGCATTTGCCCTGCAGCGCTTCGACGCAGGCGGTCAGCCGCTGGATCTCGGAGAGCAGCGCCGCCCGCGACCACTGCTCGTAGTGTGGCTTCTCCTCCTCGGCCGTCGCCTTCGAGAACCGGCCGCGCAACCGTCGCACCGTCTCCATGCCCACGAACACCGCCGCCGCGGTGCGCAGCCCCTTGAAAACCACCCCGCGGAGCCGATAGGCCCGCGACAACTGGGTCAGCCGCGCCGCCCGTAAAGCCTGCATCCCGCGCAGCGGGCGCAGGAACGGCAGGACGATGATGGCCATATCGATCCAGTTCCTGGTCAGGTACGCCACCCGGGATGGGGCGATGGCGATCTTGACCACGAACTCGACCAGGAACGCCAGCCAGATGAACGCCATCGACGCGGTGAGCACGAAGCGCATCACGGGATGCTTGAAGACCACCTGCTCGCCGTCCGGCGGAGGGGGTTCCGCTGATTCCGCTTCCACCACCAGCGTGGTCGCGGGGCCGGGCGCGGCCTCGACCGCGTTGCCGTAGTAGGTCTCCAGGATCAGGATCGGCAGCACCACCAGGGCCAGCAGCAGCATGGGCACATGCAGGCAGCGATCGACGCGGGCGCGATGGTCGTCGTCCGCGTCCATCCACCCGTAGATGGGGATGCAGATCCGGCGGCAGCCGGTCGGCGTGGGATAGGGCGGCCTGGGCCGGTGGCACCACCAGGAACCGGTCGAATGCGGCGGGGACTGCGGTTCAGCCTCCGCACCGGACCGGCCGATGTCGCTGTCCCCCTGCCGGGGTCGCCGCTGCCACTTCCTGCTTCGTGCCACGATGGGGATGTGCTCAGGAGGCCTGTTGAATCACCACCACCCGCCCGAGGATCTCGTCCAGGCGCTTGGCCTTCTTGTGGACGAACAGCACCGTGGCCAGCTCGTGCGTGGTGTCGTCGTCCGCGAAAGTGAACACCAGCCGCCCCGCGCCGAGCAGCCCGTATTCGACGATGTCGTCGATGATCAGCCGGAACCGCGCCTGGGCGGTCGGGTGGCGCTCCTGCTCGTGCATGAATCCGCGATGGATGATGATCTCGTTGTTTTCCACCACCCAGTAGTTGAACCGGGTCAGAACCCAGGCGATGGCCAGGTTGAAGGTCAGCAGCAGGGCCACCAGGAAGTAGAAGGAGGCGTTGGCGAAGACCTTCACGCTGAGCACCTTGCCGAGCTGTTGCCAGAGCTGGCCGGTGCGGTTGAGCAGGAACACCGCCAGCACCAGGGCCACGATCATCAGCGCGATGATCAGGAACCCGCGAAAGCTCAGGTCGTACAGCAGCATGCTCAGGTTGATGGCCAGCACCAGCAGGAACAGCAGGTTGATCAGGTGCCCGGTCATGAACGTCTCGGCGTTGGCCAGTTCCGCCTGGTTCATGAAACTCATGGCCACGCCGCAGATGATCGCGGCGATCAGCGTCGGAATCATCATCACCATCTTGGACCACGAACGGAGCACCACCGGCCCGCGGGTGGAGGTCTTGATCGGACTGGATTCTGTGGATGCCATGGGCGTTTCCCTTTCACGTCATGAGAATCGCTGTCTCCCGTGAGGCGGCCGACTCGAAGCAGTTTCCCCGAAGTGCCGCGAGAGCGGATGGTACGCGCCCTCGCCGATGGTTTCCAGACGCGCGGGAGCCCGCCGGCCCCGCGCGCTTGGGCTTGCATCCCTGGTCCCGGGAGGGAGAATGAGATGGGGTCAATGTCGCCGCCGCGACGTCCCCGATGGAGGACCACCCACATGAACCAGCCGGCCGCGCCCCAGGCGGGCTACCTTTTCGCCCAGACCGACGAGATCGTCGCGGTTCCCTGCCCCTGCGGAATGTCCCGCCGCGCCTTCGCCACTCCCGACAACCCGGTGGCGACCCTGCACGTGGTGGACATCTCCATCGACGCCCGCATTCACTACCACAAGCGCCTCACCGAGATTTACTACATCCTGGAAACCGACGGCGACGCCTTCATGGAACTTGACGGCGAGCGCCTTCCCGTGCGGGCCGGCTCCTCCATCCTGATCCGCCCCGGCACCCGCCATCGCGCGGTGGGCCGCATGAAGATCATCAACGTCCCCATCCCCGCCTTCGATCCCACCGACGAGTGGTTCGACTGACGCCGGCACCGATCAGGCGCGGACCGGCTCCCCGAACACCACGTCCTCACGCCGCCCTCATTTTCCGATGGAAATCGCTTCCCGAAGTGACCCCATCCCGATTGGAGGCGAGTTGCGCCGTGGCACCAGGACGCAAAAACCTGATGGCCACGGCGACATCCCGCCCTCTCAGTTCATTCCACTCGCCGAGGAAACCAAT
>CAYVVX010000764.1:0-2668 GCA_964455315.1 uncultured Planctomycetales bacterium
GCCAGCACCGCGATCCGCAGTGTGTCCGGGGGTCTGGTGGCACGGCTGGCCCTGCGGCACTCTCCGCGCGGGGGGTGCCGCTTGCTGCCGGGATTCTCGCGGGGTGAGTTGCGCGCGAATGGGGACACTTGTCAGCGCGTACCCTGCGCGGACTGAAGTCCTATGTTCTTTGCGGAGGGAATGGTGGGCACGGCTCGCCCTGCGGTTCACCCAGATTCGGGTCGCCTGCGGTACTCGGTGGTGAGCATGCCGGCGTAGCCCCAGTTCTCCGGGTCGATCTCGTCGATCACGATGTGGATGTGCTCGGGCCGCTTGCCGAGCACGTTCTGAAGCGTGGCCGTGATCTCGGCGACGATGCGGGCCTTCTGCGCGGCGGTGACGTTGTCGCGGGTGATCTTCACGTTGACGTAGGGCATCGGCACGGTCCTCCGGTCGCTTCCCCTACACCGGGGCCAGAATCTGGGCCGTTCGCGAGGGGATGTAGATCTGCGTGGACTGGGCGCGGTGGTCGCAGGCCACTTTCTGCATCGGGTAGACCTCGCCGGTCTGGACGATGCCGTGGCCGCCGAACCAGAAGTCGTCGGTGTTGAGGATCAGCTTGTAGTCGGTCGCGGCGGGGATGCCCAGGCGGTAGTCGGTGTGGGACTGCTGGGGGTGGAAGTTGAAGATGGCGACCAAGTCGCCGCGGCGGGCCACGACGGTCTTGGCGTCCTCGTGGACGTGGATCAGCTCCTGAGGGGCGCCCGATAGAACATTGTACTTCTCGTCGAGGGCGGTCATGGCCTTGTCGAAGGCGGCCAGGTCGCGGTAGCGCAACAGGGGATCCTCGGCCAGCGACCACTGCCGACGGGCGTACTTGTAGGAGTTATGGTTGCCCTCACGGGGGAAGTCGATCCACTCGGGGTGGCCGAACTCGTTGCCCATGAAGTTCAGGTAGCCCTCGCCGCCGAAGAGGAAGGTGATCAGGCGGATCATCTTGTGCAGGGCCATGCCGCGCTCGATGACCACGTTGCCGGTGGCGACCTTGCTCATCAGCCAGTACATGTCCTTGTCCATCAGCCAGAAGGCCAGCGTCTTGTCGCCGACCAGGGCCTGGTCGTGGCTCTCGGCGTAGGCGATGTGGCGCTCGCCGTGGCGGCGGTTGGCGAGGGTGTGGTAGAGCTCGCCCATGTGCCACTCCTCGTCGCGGCGCTCCTTGAGCAGCTTGATCCAGTAGTCGGGGATGCCCATGGCCAGGCGGAAGTCGAAGCCGATGCCGCCCTCCTCGACCGGCCGGGCCAGGCCGGCCATGCCGGAGACGTCCTCGGCGACCATCATCACGTCGGGGCGCAGCTCGTGGGCCAGGTGGTTGGCGAGCTGGAGGTAGCGGACGGCCTCCTCGTCGACACCGTCGCCGAAGTAGTCGTCGTAGCCGCGGAAGTCGCGGGCCAGGCCGTGATCGACGTACATCATGCTGGTGATGCCGTCGAGGCGGAAGCCGTCGAAGCGGTACTCGTCGAGCCAGAAGCGGACGTTGGAGAGGAGGAAGCGAAGCACCTCCCAGCGGCTGTAGTCGAAGACGCGCGAGTCCCAGGCGGGATGGTCGCCGCGCGGAGGGGCGTGGAAGTAGTGATGGTTGGTGCCGTCGAAGAGGTTGAGCCCGTCGTGGACGTTCTTGACCGCGTGGCTGTGGATGAGGTCCATGATCACGCGGAGGCCCATGCCGTGGGCGGTGTCGATGAGCCGCTTGAGATCCTCGGGCGTGCCGAACCGGCTGGAGGCGGCGAAGAAGTTGCTCACGTGATAGCCGAAGGAGGCGTAGTAGGGATGCTCCTGGACGGCCATGAGCTGGATGACGTTGTAGCCGGCGGAGGCGATGCGCGGAAGCATGCGCTCGGTGAACTCGTTGTAGCTGCCGACGCGCTCCTCTTCCAGCGCCATGCCGACGTGGGCTTCGTAGACGCGCGGGCCGGTGGTCAGCGGCGGCGGCGGATGGCGGAAGACGTAGGGCTCCGGCGGGTTCCAGTACTGCCCGATGTAGGCGTTGAGCTCGGGCTGATAGACGGCCCTCCGGATCCAGGCGGGAATGCGGTCCATCGGCCCGATGGAGCTGATGACGTGGACCTTGACCCGGCTGCCGTGGACCAGCCGGCTTGCGTAGACGTCGTCGGGCAGGAAGATGGACCAGACGCCGAAGTCGTCGCGGGTCATGGGCTCGCTGCGGCGGTTCCAGTTGTTGAAGTCGCCGGTGAGGAAGAGGCCCTCGGCGCCGGGGGCCCACTCGCGGTACCAGACGCCGGGCTTGCCCTCGTGCTCCTCGCGGATGAAGCCGAATTCCTCGTAGCCGCGGGCGAAGTCGAGCAGGGAGCCTTCCTCGCGGCGGATCTCGTCGAGGCGGCGCTGGAAGCCGTCCAGGCGGCGGCGGATGGCGTGCTCGTAGGGTTTCAGCCAGGGGTCGAGCCTGACCAGGCCGGGCGGTTCGGGTTCGGCGGGGGGTTTCTGGGCGACGGCGGAGTCCGGCGGAGGAAGCGGGGAGGGCGCGGACGGGGATCGAGCGGACCTGGAACTCGAACCGGGCCGCCGGGGAGTTGAAGAAGCCATGCCACCATCGTCCTTCGCCGGGCGTTTCAGGCGTCGCGGGCTCACCGGTCGCCGCCGGCACGCGGGGAGGTGTGCCTGAGTTCATCTT
>CAYVVX010000765.1:0-2660 GCA_964455315.1 uncultured Planctomycetales bacterium
ACTTCTATACGACACAAATCTCAATGTGTTCAGATATTCGGTGTCGGAGTAGTACCCCTTGCCCCGGCCTCCCATTCATGACATAATTACCATATGGTCATAAAGCTGAAACCGGTTGTGTTCTATGAGGCCCGGGCCCGGGTGGCCAAGGCCATGGCTCACCCCAGCCGGCTGCTGATTCTCGACGCTCTCTCCAGCCGCGAGATGTGTGTGTGCGAGCTGACCGAGCTGGTGGGGGTGGACCAGTCCACGGTCAGCAAGCACCTGGCGGTACTGAGGAACGCCGGACTGGTCGCCGACCGCAGGGAGGGCGTGATGACCTATTACCGGCCCAAGGTCGCCTGCCTGGAAGGCTTCTGGCGGTGCATCGAGTCTGTGCTGAAGGAGAACGTGAAATGCCAGCAGGCGGCGATCAATTGCTGAGCCAGGCGAGCGGGTCCTTTTTGTCGGATATTCATGGCGGTAGTGCCATAAAGGCATACATGCGCCGGCTCCGCCAGCCGCTCATCCTCCTGCTGATGCTGGCGGTCTTTGGAGCCGCCTACCTGCTGCCCATGAATGCCCTGCCGTCCGGCTCGACGGTCTCCTCCGCGTTCCGCGAGTCCATGTTGATGCTCCAGGACTACGCCCGCCACCACGTGGTGCTCTGCCTGGTGCCGGCGCTGTTCATCGCCGGGGCCATCTCGGTGTTCGTCTCCCAGGGTTCGGTGATGAAATACTTCGGACCGCGGGCCCACAAGGCGCTGGCCTATGGGGTGGCCTCGGTGTCGGGAACCGTGCTGGCGGTCTGCTCGTGCACCATCCTTCCGCTGTTTGCGGGGATCTACAGCCGCGGGGCGGGCATCGGACCAGCGTCGGCGTTTCTCTATGCCGGTCCGGCGATCAACGTCCTGGCCATCATCCTGACCGCCCGCGTGCTGGGCTGGGAGTTGGGCGCCGCACGTGCGGTCGGCGCGGTGGTGTTCAGCATCGTCATCGGTCTGCTCATGCACCTGATCTATCTGCGCGAGGAGCGTGAAAAGGCGTCCAAGGCGGCCGGGTTCGTCCTGCCGTCCGACGGCGTGGAGCGGCCACTCTGGAAGACCGCCGCGTACTTCGCGGTGATGATCGGGATTCTGGTGTTCGCCAATTGGGGGGCGTCGGCCGAGCCGCATGGATTCTGGCACCTGGTCTGGACCAACAAATGGTACGTGACGGCGGTGCTGCTGGCGGCGCTGGCGGTCATGCTGGCGGGCTGGTTCCGGCGCTCGGAATTGAAGCAGTGGACGGCGGTCACCTGGACCTTCGCGAAGCAGATCCTGCCGCTGCTCTTCGCCGGCGTGGTGGTCGCCGGGCTGCTGCTGGGTCGCCCGGGGCACCCGGCGCTGATCCCCGAGCGGTGGATCGTCCAGGCGGTCGGCGGCAACAGCGTCACCTCGAACGTATTCGCCGCCCTGGCCGGGGCGCTGATGTATTTCGCGACGTTGACCGAGGTGCCGATCCTGCAGGGTCTGATCGGCGCGGGCATGGGCAAAGGCCCGGCGCTGGCGCTGCTGCTGGCCGGTCCGGCGCTGTCGCTGCCCAGCATGCTGGTCATCCGTTCGATCATGGGCACGCGGAAGACGCTGGTCTACATCAGCCTGGTAGTGACGCTGTCGGCCTCCGCCGGACTGATCTATGGGACATTCGGATGAATCGCGCGGTCGTGCCGGGGGACGTCCTCCCGGCCCGCCCGCACACGTGGACAGAACCTGCATCGACGTACCTCCCGGAGGACATGATCATGAAAATCGAGATACTCGGCACCGGTTGTGCCAAATGCCAGTCGCTGGCCGCGAACGCTCAGGCCGCGGCCGACGGGCTGGGTGTGGACTATGAGCTGGTCAAAGTGACGGACATCGTGGAGATCACCTCGCGCGGAGTTCTGATGACCCCTGCGCTGGTCATTGACGGGGATGTCCGCTCGATGGGCAAGGTGCTGGCGACGGACGAGATCAAGCGGCTGCTTTCCTGATCGATGCGAATACTTCTATGGCCGGGAGTGCGTGACATGCAACCAAGACTGATAGTGAGCGTGGTATTGCTGGTGTTCGTGGCGGCGAGTGTCGGTTACCTGGTAGTGACGAAGGACGGCGGATCGCCCGGCGCCCCGGCGGGTGGCAGCACCGGCGACGTTTCGGGGGCCGCGAACGGGGCGCCCGCCTCCAGGCCGGCGACATCGGCCGCCGAACAGCCGGAACGCAGACTCATCGCCTACTACTTCCACGGCACCCAGCGCTGCCGGACCTGCCGCACCATCGAAGCTTATTCCGAGCAGGCGGTGAGAGAGGAGTTCGCCGATGCAATCGCCGCCGGGGAAGTGGAGTGGCACCCGGTCAATTACGACGAGCCGGGCAATCAGCATTTCGCCCGGGATTTCGAGCTGGTCACCAGCTCCCTCGTGCTGGCGGACATGCGGGCGGGCGAGGTGGTTGCGTGGCGGCGCCTCGATCAGGTCTGGTCACTCACCGACGACCCCGCCGAATTCAGGGAGTTCGTGCGCAAGCAGCTCTCCGAAATGCTGGAGCCGGGCTCATGACCGACAGCCTGGTATGGGGCATCGCTTCGGCCGCCTGGCTCGGGCTTCTCACCGCGATCAGCCCCTGTCCGCTGGCATCCAATATCGCGGCGGTTTCGTACAT
>CAYVVX010000766.1:0-2658 GCA_964455315.1 uncultured Planctomycetales bacterium
CATCATCTCCGCCCGCATGGATGCGATCGGCACGACGTAGTTGCCCGAGTAGAAGTCATCGATGTACCCGCCCTGGGCCCAGGCCGGCCAGTCCCGCGCCGCGCACAGGTCGTTGTTCAGCGTCGAGTCACCGAATCCGGCAATCCGCACTTGCGGTTTCACGCCGTGGATGGCGGTGCGCAGTTCCTGCACGAATACCGTCACCGAGTCGCGGCGTAACTGGTTGAACAGCTCCCAGTTTGGAGAGCCCACCGGTTCGCTGCGCGGGTCGAATCCCCACTGGCTCAGGCTCTGCTGGATCAGCGGCGGGTCGTAGCCGTAGAACCCGCAGGTGTACGCCGGCTGCGAGCTGTTTTCCGGATAACGGCAGTAATCCAGCCAGATGCCGTCGATGGCGTAGCCGTTGACCAGGTCCATGAGCATGGCGATCTTTGCCTGCCGTGCCGCGGGATACGAAAACGCCAGCGACGCGCCGGTGGTCACCGAGGAGCGCTGGCCGCTCCGATCCAGTGTTTCCCACTCGGGATGGCCGAACAGGAGCTGGTTCACCGGGGCGACCGCGATCGATGGAGACACCTTCATCCCCACCGCATGCGCCTTCTGGATCATCACTTTCAGGGAATCAAAGCCCTGGGCGAGCTCGTCGGCGAGATCGGGAAGATACGGCTCTTTCGGAGTGACGAACCCCACGCTGGCCCCGGCCGAAAGCGAGGGGATGAGGGTCCGCACACCATGTGTGATGGCCTGCCCGATCAGCGCATCATACTCTTCCGCCGTGGGCAGAAGCCCGCAGTACAAACCGAGATGGTTCCGGGTGACGTCCACCACCGTGCCGTAGCAGGCGGGATCGGCCGGCGCGACCCCCGCACCGCTGAGACAGTTCAGGAAGGCGGCCAGGTCGGTCGCGTCGACATCCTGATCGCCGTACGGGAAGCCCGGCGCGGCCAGGTCGAAGCGTCCGCAACCGGTCCGCAGTTCCCCTCCCGGCACAGTCAGGCATTGCTGGAACCGACCGAAGTCGGAGATGTCCACGTCGCCGTCCTTGTCGCTGTCGTGGAACAGCTCCCCCGGCGGCGGAGGGGCCGCCTGGTCGTAAACCCGGATGAAGTACCATGCCACCGCCACATCGAGTCCCTGGCCCACCGTCCCATCGCCGAAGCTCACCGCGTTCTGGGCGTAGGGGAATCCGCCCGAGCGGGCCATCACCGAGCGGGTCAGCGATCCCGCGGGCGACCCGTCGAGGTACAGGTCGAAGACCTGGGCGGCGCTCCGATAGCCGATGAAGATGGTATGCGCTGACGAGAAATCGATGCCGGTGATGGCCGGGGCGAGGCTGTTCTGCCCGTACCGGATCGCTCCGGTTGTCCCCGGCCCGGCGTCGTCCGCGTCGAGGTCGATGCTGATGTTGAAGGCGTGCTGGTCATCGCTCCAGAAGACGTACGCGTTCGCGTAGTGGGAGCTGGACAGCAGGGGCATGTCGCTGAGCGGCCTGACGCGCACCTCGACGCCGTACTGCCCCGACGCCCGCTTCATGAGCCCGGGCGTCGCCGGGGAGCGGTACTCACCTGATTGCGTGACTGGATCGTCGCCGGTGTTGTCTTGGATCAGTGCCGTACCGTTGTTGGTCATGGGCACACCGGAACGGGTCCAGCCCAGCGCGTCCGGACCCGTTCCGGCGCCCGCTGCGGCGGCGTCGAAGGAGACGACGACACCCGCCTGCGCGGAGGCGACGAGGATGCCAGCGATACACGCAACCAGCCCCAGTCTCCGCATGAATCCCCCCTGACCTGCGGAACCTTCCGCCGCCGATAATCGACGTGGAAACAACCGCTTCAAATCCGGTCCGCCACGCACAGTTCCATCCGTGACCATCGACCGTGCCGCCCGCGGAATCCTCCCCGCCGTGGCACTAGAAACCATCATCACAGCTCGGGTCGGCGGGCGTCGGAGGCTCCGTGAGACAGCGCTGGAAGCCCGCGAAATCCGCCTGATCGATCGAACTGTCACCGTTGGCGTCGAGACACTTGCACTCGGCCGAGAGTCCGTTAAACGTGTTCACCGCGCCCGGGCCGGTCGCACAGGCCACGAAGCTGACGATGGGATCGTCGAAGTCGTCATGGTCCACCGATCCGTCGCCGTCCACGTCGAAGACCGGATCGTTGCAGACGGAGGTGACCGGCGGGGTGGCGCTGCCGTAAACGCGGACGAAGCTCCACTCCGCGGCCACGTCGATCTCGAAAGGCGCCGGCTGCCCGCTGGTCCCGTCGCCGAAGAACACCGCGTCCTGGGCGAAGGGGAATCCGCCCTCGCGGGCGATGGCGGCCGCAGCGATGCTCCCGGCCGGGCTGCCGTCAATGTAGAGATCAAACTCACCGAGGGGCGGCGCGTCCCCGCGGTAGCCCACGAATACCGTGTGGGGTACGGACCAGTCGATGCCGGTTGCCGCGGTGGACATGCTGTTCTGGCCGTAGCGCAGCCCGCCGGTCGTTCCGGCGCCGTCGTCGTCGCTGTCCTTGTCGACGGTGATGTTGTAGATGTAGGAATCATCGCTCCAGGTGACGAACAGGTTGGCGTAGTGGCTGAACCCGAGGTCGGGTATGTCCGTAAGTGGCTTGACCCGGAACTCGATGCCGTATTCGCCTTCGCCCAGCAGCATCA
>CAYVVX010000767.1:0-2656 GCA_964455315.1 uncultured Planctomycetales bacterium
GAAGGGACGGCGTTCCTGGCGGCCTGCCCTCCGGAGAAGCGCCCGCTGAGCGTCGTCCGGCTGCACACGCCGCTGAGCGTGCTGAACAAGTACAACGCCGGGGCGCCGCGCCACCTGGTGCTGGAGTCCTTTGAGCACGAGGCTTTGCTCAACGCGAACCGGGTCGTTTCGCCGTCGCTGGCGCTGGCGAAGGAACTGCGTGAATTCCTGCCCTCGCTCGGTGGCGTCGATCTCTCGCCGCATCCGGTCGATCCGCGCTTCCTGGAGACGCCGGCCGGGGATCTTCAGGAGACCGGTGAGGTGCTCTATGTGGGGCGCCTCGAACAGCGCAAAGGCGTCGAGACGCTGATCGCGGCCGCGCCGGCACTGCTGGAGGCATGCCCCGAGGCGAGTCTGCATCTGGTCGGCGGGGACCTGCCGGCGTCGGCCGACATTCCTTCCATGCAGGCGCACCTGCTGGATCAACTGCCCTCGAAGTATCGCGGGCGGGTGGTCTTTCACGGCGTCATGCCGCGCGACCAATTGCGCGGCCACTACGCCCGGGCCCGGATGTGCGTGTTCCCTTCGCTGTTCGAGAACTTCCCCAACACCTGCCTGGAAGCGATGGCCCTGGGCCGCCCGACCATCGGCACCGACAACAGCGGCATGGCCGAGATGATCGAGGAAGGATACAGCGGGGTCCTGGCTCGCTCGGGCGACGTGGAGGATCTGGCCGGGAAGATGATCGGGCTGTTCCGCCAGCCGGCCGAGGTTCGGCGCGAGATGGGAGCGGCTGCACGGGAACGGGTGCGGCGGCTGTACCATCCGGATCGTATCGCCGAGCGAGTGGAAGCGCTGTACGGCGGGTACCTGGCCGATGCGGGTCGTGCGGCGGTGTCCGGCAGGAAGGCCGCCGCGGTTGCGGGGGATCGCCCCGGGGTGGCCGTGGTCATCCCGTGCTACAACCACGGGGCCTACATCCGCGAGACGCTGGAGAGCGTGCGGGCCCAGGACTGGCCGGCGGTCGAGACGGTGGTCGTCGACGACGGCTCGACCGATGAAAAAACGGTGCGGGTGCTGGACGAGCTTCGCGGCGAGGGCTGGAACGTGATCCGCCAGGAGAACCAGGGGCTTTCGGCGGCACGGAACACCGGTGTCCGGGCGACCGACGCGCCGTTCTTTATCGCCCTGGACGCGGATGACCGCATCGAGCCGGAGTTCATCCGCACGCTGATCGGGCCGCTGCTGAAGGACGGCTCGCTGGGCTACAGCTACAGTCACGTGCGTTTCTTCGGCGCCGCGGGCGGTGTGTGGCAGTGTCCGGCGTACGATCCGCGCAAGCTGCTGGTCGAGAACCTCAGCGTGGCGACGGCGGTGGTGCGGCGGGCGGCGTTTGACCTGGTCGGCGGCTACAGCCGCGACATGGTACACGGCTTCGAGGACTGGGACTTCTGGCTGGCCCTGCTGTCGGCGGGTTTTCACGGGCACTGCACACCTCAGCCGCTGTTCGGTTACCGCAAGCATCCTCCGGGCAAGTCGATGCTGGACAAGACGCAGCGTCACCGCGCGGAAATGGTCCAGAAGATGGTCGAGCACCATCGCGACCTGTTCGCGTCCATGCTGGAAGTGTCGATGACCGACAAGGACGCGATGTTTTTTCACGCCCACATGGAGGCGGCGCGGCTGCGCGAGACGGCCGCCGGCGCGGGCACCGCGGGCGGACCGGGCGACAGCGCGTTGTACCAGGCGCTGGAGGCCCAGGCCGAGCTGGATTACATCGAGAACTCCAACACCTGGAAGACCGTGCAGCGGATCAAGCGGAACCGCGTGTACCGGTGGCTGGCGCGGCTGCGCTATGGGGCGGGGTGGGACCAGGTGGCCGCGCACGAGGGCCCGATCGAGCGGCTGGCGCGGATCAAGGTCAGCCGGTTCTACCGCCTGATCCAGGCGGTCAAGCGGACTTCGCTTTACCAGTGGCATGCCCGGCGGAAGTACGGGCCCGACTTCGGGAAGCCGCGCGCCTGACCGGTACCGCGCCGGCGGCTTCCATTTTCATGCCCAGTCCGTATTCTCCTGCTTATGTTGCTGGCGATGTTCGATGCGGCGAGCGGTTCGACGGTGGCCATCCTCCTGGCCATCGGCCTGGCCGCGGGGGTGATCGGCGGCCTGCTGGGCGTCGGCGGCAGCGTGCTGATGATCCCGGCGCTGACCCTGATCTTCGGGGTGGATCAGCACCTGTACCAGGGCGCCGCGATGATGGTCAACTTCTTCGTGGTGGTGCCGGCGGTGATCCAGCATCGCCGGGCGCGGGCCATCCTGCCGCCGGTGATCGCGATGACCATTCCCGCGGCGATCGTCGGTTCGCTCGCGGGGGTGTGGTTGAGCAAGCTGCCGTGGTTCATCGGCGCCAACCAGATCTACCTGGCCAGGGTCTTCGGAATCTTCCTGCTCTACGAAGCCGGCTACAACCTTTACCGCGGATTCTCCAAACGACAGCTGCCCGACATCGATCCGGAGGCGGCGAAGCGGCTGCCGAAATGGAAAAGCGCCCTGCTGGTGGGTCTGCCCGCGGGGCTGTCGGGCGGGCTGCTGGGTATTGGCGGCGGGGCGGTGGCGGTGCCGATGCAGCAGGCGTTTCTGAAGATGCCGCTGCGGCGGGCGATCGCCAACTCGGCGG
>CAYVVX010000768.1:0-2652 GCA_964455315.1 uncultured Planctomycetales bacterium
CCCACACGGAGGTGTTCGTCCTGCTCAACCAGCAGGTCGAGGCGAGCCTGGCCGCCTGGCAGCCGGTGGTTTACGGCAGCTTCATCCGGCGCTATGCCTTCTCCGGCTCGTGGGCGGCTTACGACTCGTTCCCGTTCCATATGCAGGCCGAGGGCGGGCTGGGGCGGGACACGCCGGACGAGGGCAGCGACTTCGGCGACACCTCCGCGGCCGGGATCACGGCCCAGTGGGGCAAGCGGCTGTGCGGCGGGCTGGGCGCGTGCCAGATTGACGCCAACACGGCGCTGGTCAGTTTGGGCCTGACCACCTGGCGCAGGTGGGGCTACGACACGCACAGCCAGGGGCTGGTGACGTTCATTTACCACCGCGATTCGGACTGGTGGGAGCGGGGGGCGGAGAGCGACCTGCTGGATTTCAACGAGGACAGCCGGCTGCTGTTCACGGGCCTGGCGCGGGCCTGGCAGATCGAGGGGCGGAATTTTGTCAGTTGGAGCCGCTTCGCCGAGCCGTCCGACTACGAGCAGACCACGACCTCGGTCAGCCTGCCGCGCATCGCCGAGACGGTGATGGCGAAGGTGTCGAGCGACGGGCGATTCCTGACCCAGCCGGTCCGCCTGGGCAACGCGGACGAACTGAGTGGGGCGATGGTCATGGCGGTCAACACGGACTCGCTCAATAAGTGGCTCTATATCATCGGCTGGCGGACCGTCTATGTCTCCCCACCGGCGGCGTTCCTATGCAGCGTCAACCTGCCCCAGGACCTATCCGGCGAGGCGAGCGGGTGGAGCCTGCGGCGGGACAACCGGCGCGGGATGGCGCTGGATATTGACCTGATAGACCCGTCCCCGGTGATTGATTCAAACAGCGCCGCCAAAAGCGGGGCGCTGGCGCGAGCCTATTTTGGCACGCCGGACGAGGTGGTCCAGGTGGGGCAGGGGTTCGTTGACATCAATACGCCGGATTTGCAGGTGAGCCAGGACGGCGCTTTTAGCGAGGGGGCGACGCTCAACTGCCGGGCGGACGAGCCGCTGCTGAGCACGCGGGCCGATTTTACCGAAGACATCCTGTCCCAGAACGTCACGGTGATCGAGGAAGCCAATATCAACCAGGTGACGATTGAGCGGGGGAGCTGGGTCGGGGCGACCATCGGCTGGCCGGACCGGTTTTTTGCGGGGACCTATCCGGGCCTGAACGGAAAGGTGGTCTGGCGGCTGCAATCGTTCCCGCTCTCCAACGTGGAGGAGAATGGGGACAACCAGGGCGGCACGAGCGACCTGCTGACGGGCCTGGTGACGAACCCGGCCTTTGGGCGGACGCACCTGGTCGGCTCGTGGTTCAAGGATATTATGTGGCTCAACGCGGCGCCGCAGTTGGACGGGATGATCCAGGCCAGCGTGCGTTTCGGCAACGACAACGACCAGGGCAATTATTATGCCAGCTACAACCGCTATGGCACGGCCCTTTACGCGACGGTGACGAAGACGAACGGGCGGGTGGTGCGAATCGTCTACAGCTCGCAGGATTACGGCGGGACAAATTTCTTTCCCAACGCCGGGGATATGATCCAGGTGGCAGATATGGCCGGGGTGATGATGCACAGCCCGGAGACGGGGCGGCGGTATGCCTTTGTCTGGGAAGACAACTCGGACTTTGCCGCGTCCAGCCATATGGGCGGCCCCTGGAACGGCGAATTGTATGATGAGGTGAATTACTCATCATCACCCGGGGTTGGCCCGAACCGGCTCTACCTGGTGGTGCTGGATAACAACGGCTCCTCCTGGGTGGCGGAGAGCGTGGCCGGGCTGGCGGCGACCGGGCTGACCCAGGGCCACCCGGCGGATTTGCGGATGCAGATAGCGGGCGGGACGATTTACTGCATTTATCGCGCTCACTCGACCGGGACGCCGAACCAGTGGCGCTTTGCCTTCAGCCACAAGGCGGGCCGCTTTGGGCCGGGCAAATTCGGCCTGATCGGGCGGGGCCACGGGCCGGTGCAGTGGAGCCGGCTGGAGCCGGGGCTGCCGTACATCCGGCGGCTGAACAATTGGGTGGATTTCTGGAATATCCAGGTGTCGGACATGGCCAGGGACCAGACGCTGCGAGACCATTTGCAGCGGGCCTGCTGGCGGGGCTTTACCGAAACGGAGTTCAGGAGCGAGGTCAGCGAGGCCAGCCGGGCCGTTACCAGCGGGTCTAGCTACAATTACGCGACCCCGGTGGAAAACCTGGCGATGGATTTCAAGCTGAGCATCGGCAACGGGGTGGAGGGTGGGGTATTCGTGCGCGGGGTCAGTTCGGTGACGCCGCTGAACGAGTGCATCCGGCTGGGCCTGGTGGCGTCGTCCACGGCCAATTCAGCCGGGAACGCGGTGACAACCTACCTGGTCAAGCGGCGCTACGCCGGGGGCAGCCAGGTGGCGCTCGAATACGCGCCGCTGCCGATCCGGCTGGTCCCCGGCACGCCCGTCCCGGTGCGAGTGACGGTAAACGGGGCGGTTTACTCGGTCTGGATTGGCGGGATTTACGCCGGGCATTTTGTGGACACGACGCCGTTAGGGCTGTACTTCGGCCTGTACGCCACGGGCGGGACGGCGACCTTTACCGGTATTTACGTGCCGGAGCTGTACGAGGTGGTGGACCGGCTGACGTTCG
>CAYVVX010000769.1:0-2648 GCA_964455315.1 uncultured Planctomycetales bacterium
GGTCGGACGATAGCGGGCCATCATGTGCCCGGAGATCGACATCAGCTTGCAGCCCGCGAGAGGGGGATCGTTCATGAGTGGGGAATCGTTAGCGAGCCGGGGATCGTTCGCGGGCAGAGCGTGGTCGGCGCGAACCGGCATGCCCATGATGAGACCGCCGATCATGACAGCCGCCAGGTGACGCTTCATTCCTTGATCCTCCGGTCGATCGATCCAGGGGGTTCCTGCCGGTTGATGCGGTTTCCCCGCTGCAGGTCAGTCGGCCGGGCGGTTCCAAACCTCATGGGCGCAGGTAGGAACATCTGGTTTCCGAGCGATCATCTGTTCCTGGGGTCAGGCGTTCGTGCAGGCGGGCATCTCTCACGCAGGCCTTGATCGTCAACAAAGGGGAGAATACCACATCGCGATGCGCAGGGTCAAGCGGATACTGGGATATTCGCGCGTATTTCACGGGACGCTCATGCCTGCGCGCAGAGCAGGAGATCCGGGATGATGAGCGGGCCATCGAGCAGTGAGGTTCCTCCTGATGCCCTGTTGGGGCTATGATCAGGGGATACATCGGCCGGCGGTCGCCAAGCAATTGTCGAAAAAGAGCATCCTCAAATGAAGCGCATCTTCAAAGCAGCGTCCATTGTTGTCGCGATCCTGGTCATGACGGCCTTGGGTATCTGGTGGTACATCGGTCGTTCGGGGTCGTCGGCGCTGGAGGCTTGGATCGGCGGGCAGATCATCGGGGTGCTGGAAAGTTACATCAATCCGCAGGTTGCCTTCCGCGATCTTGACTACCAGGCCCCGCGAACGGTGGTGGTGGAGGACATGAGCTTCACCACGGCGGATGATCGCATCATGCACATCGACCGGGTGCTGCTGGAGCTGGCCGAGATTCCGCGCCGGGGCAAGCCGATCAAGATCCAGCGCGTCGAGTTGACCCGGCCGCACGTTCAGTTTCTGACCACGTCCGCGGGCCGGCTCGCCGGCTGGGGCGACTTCGTCAGGCAGCAGGCCGTGAAGGATCCCAAGTCGGTGCCCGAGGGCCGCCGGTTCAGCGACATCCTGGTACTGCGGCATGTGGCGATCCGCGATGGGGAGGTGATTTACAACGACGGCAGGAACGAGCCCATGATCCTGCCGGGGATTGAGTTGGCGTTCGACACGCCGCCGGTGGAGGGCAAGCCCGGCGAGTACCGCCTGGTGGGGACGTTTCAGCGCCGGCCGCTGTTCGAGGTGGAGCTGGACGGCACGTTGAACCTGGACACCGCGCTGCTGGATATCGCCAGTCTGCGGTTCGATGGCGAGCTGGACGAGAGCGGCTATGGAACGCTGCCTCCGGCGGTGCAGGCTTTCCTGCGGCGGCATCGCGTGCTGGGCAGACTGGTGGCGAGCTGGAAAGGCAGGATTCCGCTGGGCGACCTGGACGGCGTCGCGGGCGAGGCGAAGGTGAGGCTTACGAATGCCCAGGTCGGCGCCGGCGGGGAGGCCCTGGCGGTGGGCTCGATCGACTATGCGCTCACGTTGCCGGATCAGAAGAGCAGCCTGACGATTCGCGACAGCTCACTGCGCGGGCGCGTGCCCGGCGGCGGCGAGCGCGAAGTGCTGTCCATCGCGGGGATCCAGGTCGATGCCGAGGGACTGCCCGGCGGGGATGCGCCGATGATCGTGCGGTTGCTCAGGATCGTCGACCCGACGGTGACGCTGATTCCGCTGGCCCGGGGCGGGCTGATGGGCTTCAGCGCCCTGGTCGAGCGGATCGATAATGATGATCCGCCCGCGACTCAGCCGACCGCGCCGAAGGCGGCCGCGACGCGGCCGGCAGCATTCACCGATTACGTGATTCTTCGGAGGCTGGAGGTGGTTAACGCTGGGCTCGCCTATGTTGCCGGCGGCGCGGGCGAGGGTGCGGCGGTGAAGGGGATGAACATCACGCTGGACACCGAACCGGTCGAGGACGGCTCGGATCGTTACCGGGTCGCGGGGCGCATCACGCGGGAGCCGCTGCTCGACGGGGAGATCCGGGGCACGCTCGATCCGCGGGGGGCGGTGCTTGACCTGGAGAAGCTGGTCCTGGCGGCGAAGCTCGGCGATGCGGAATACGAGGCCCTCCCGGCGCGGGCCCGCGAGCTGCTCAAGCGGCATCGTGTCCGGGGCGAGATCGCCGTCGAGGCCTCCGGGCGGATTCCGCTCGGCGAGGTGGAGCAGGCCGACGCGCGGCTGCACGTGACCATGCAGAACGTGTCCTTCGGCATGGGTGACCTGGTCGTGCCGGCGAAGAAGATCGAGGCGACGGCCCGGTGGCCGGACGGGGTGGTGGACGTGGCCATCGACGCGCTGGGCATGCGTCAGGGCGAGACGGAGATCCTGCAACTGCCGCACGCGGCGGTGAAGCTCAGCGGGCTGCGCGGCGCCGCGCCGGCGGTGGAGTCGGCCATGCTGAATCGGCCCGTGGTCTGGCTGCGCGGGCGCGCGGGAGGGGGCCTGATCGGCTGGAGCGCGTTGGACGGGGGCGCGGCGCCGTCGGAGCGGGTTCCGCATGGCGCCGGGGATGTCGGCGTGCTCGGAGCCGTTGCGATTCGTGAATTGCGGATCAACCGGGGCGCCGTTCACTATCAACCCGCCGGTGCGCCGCAGGCGACGGTCGTGGAGGGGCTGAA
>CAYVVX010000770.1:0-2647 GCA_964455315.1 uncultured Planctomycetales bacterium
GGGCTCGTGTGGTCGCAGCAATACCCTCATACTCGCTGCGCAGATCCGACCAGTAATTCTCGGTGCCGATGTAGGTGGGCCCGAATGTCCAGAAGTAAAAGGCCTTGGCGCCCTGCGCCAGGCTCGAATAAGCCTTCAACCGTAGATAGCGGTCATCACTGGGGGTGATGAGCCCCAGCAGTTTCATCGGCCGGTCCCCGATTGCCGAACGCAGGATGGCGTTGAGATAGGCAAACGATTGCGCGCCGGTCCAGGTGTTGCCCGGGCCGTACATGTGGTTAAGCCCCAGCCAATCTTCCGAGGAGAGTACGTCCACCGATTGCTGTTCGCCCAGTTCGAACAGATCCAGCAGCGGGTAGCTCATGCCCAGGTGCGGCGGGCCCCAGGCGTTGAAAAAGCCGTGACTGGCCGGCAGCGTCTCCGTCTTCATGCCCGGCAACGCGCTGCGGATCAGGTCGCTGGTCTGGCGAAGCTGTCGCGCGGACCAGTAATGGCCGAATTTGGCGGCATGGTACAGCAAACGCCGGGTCTGCACGTTCGCGTTGCGAGGCAGACTCCTGGCTGACAGCTCTTCCAGCGGGTACGCGATCTGTGTCTGCGGGGTGCCCACCTCGGAATCCGTCACGCCGCGTTCTTTCAAGTACTCGCGGAACCAGCCGTCCAGCCTTGCCTTGTCGATGCCTTGGAAGCTCAGGGTCTTCACCTCGTCGGCAATCACCAGGTGCGGCATGTGGCTGTATTCCCACCGGCCCTCCTCGCTGGCCAGCCTCCGGGCCAGCTTGCCTTCGGCGTATTCCTTCCACTGGCGCACGGACTCTTCCGGGTCAGCCATGTAATGCCAGCTCTTGCCCAGCATGCGCACACCGGCCGCCCTCAAAACGGAGGGATCCGCGCCGTTAACCACGTTGAAGCCGAGCAGTTTGAGCGTTTCGACCGCCTTCGCGGCCAATGCGGGGTCGTAGTGGCCCCACAGGGTCGTGCACACGTCGAAACGCTTCAGGGTGCGCGGCTGGGATCCGGCGATCTCGCGCGCCCACGCAAGATGCCGGTCGGTCATCTGCGAGCCGGTTTCGAATTCGCCGGCTCGCTCACGTAACGGATGCGGCACGAGAAAACCGATGGTCTCCGATGCGCTGCGCTCGGAGAAGGAGATGACCACCTTGTCCTCGGCCGGTGCATCGGCAAGTTGCACCTCGAATGCGCAGCCCGCGATCTCTTCGCCTTCACTCAGGCGGGAGACGGACAGCTTGAGTGATGGCCACTCGGCCAGCCCGCCCACGCGCTGGGCTCGCTCGTGCAGCGGCCAGTCGCGCAGATCGATCCAATCGCTCCACGCGTCGCCCTTGACCTCCGCCGATTTGCCCGAAGGGAACCAGTTGGGGCCATGGTGACAATGTCCGCCGACGCGCACGCGGAACCGCTCGCCGGACGGCTCAGTCAACCGAAAGCGGATGAAGACCTCGGCCGCCCGGACCGGAAGCGCCCCTGTACCCAGGCCGCACGCCAGCAGGAACGTGCTGCGAAGAATTCTGCCGATTCTCACCGCCTCACCTCCCCGCCGCGGTCCGCATAGTGTCGCCGTGGCTTTACACCGATCGCGGCCGGCCTGGAGTGCCGGCCACCTGGCCTTTGAACCGCGGCCACTTCAGGCCGCCCGCTACACTGCGCTTGGGGGCGGACCGCTGGCTACCGCCGGGCGGTGGCCGTCTTCTCCAGCCGGTCTTTTCCATCCGTCAACCACCCCAGCGTGAATCGTGCCAGCGTGATCTTCTCGTACTGGTCTTTCTCGCCGTTCTCGTAGAGGCACAGGATGGTACCATCGGGCGCCAGGGCCAGCTCCGAGTAGACCGATTTGCCCGGGTTGAGCACTTTCGAGACCGGCCAGGTCTTGCATTCGTCGTAGCTGAGCCGCACGGTCATGTTCTTGCGCTCCGTGGCCGCGGGATTCGCGAAGAGAATGCGGTTCTTGCCGCCGTTTTTCGCCTCGGTGAGCCGCAGGAGGCTGGCCTGGCACTTGGATTCGACCAGCGTCTTATCCAGGGTCACATCGGACCAGGTCTCGCCGCCGTCCTTGCTGTAGGCAATCGCGCGGCAGTTCTTGCCGTGGTAACTGCGGATGTTCAGGTAAACCGATCCATCCTCGAGCTGGACCGCCTGGCACTCATTGGTGTGCGAGTCGAGAATGCCACCGAGCTTCCAGCTTTTACCGTGATCATCGCTGTAGAACACGTGAGAGATGTAGAATTCAGGCTGCTGCTTGGTGGCGTTGTTCAGCTTGTGATCGCAAGGGATGAGTAGACGGCCGCTGTCCAGTTGAATCCCGTGGCCCGGGCCGGTGGCATACCAGGTCCACTCCGGCTGGGACACGTCCCTGGTGATCTCCACCGGTTTGCTCCAGGTTTCCCCGTCATCCTTGCTGCTGGTGACGAACACCTGCTTGTTGTTCCTGCAGAATGGCAGCCAGATGGTGCCGGTATCGCGGTCCACCACCGGGCAGGGATTGCCGGCGGTGTTGTCGCCGTCATCGACGATCACCCGGAACTTGTCCCAGGTCGCTCCATTGTCAAAGCTTCGCCGAACGATGAGATCGATGTCGCCGCTGTCGGACGGGCTGTTCTTGCGCGCCTCGCAGAAGGCCAGGACGGTT
>CAYVVX010000771.1:0-2395 GCA_964455315.1 uncultured Planctomycetales bacterium
TGCCGAAGCCACCTGGAAGGCCGGTGTTGACGTGCTCTGCTTTGGAGGTACCAAGAACGGCATGGCCGTCGGCGAGGCGGTCATCTTTTTCGACCGCGACCTCGCCGCGGAGTTCGACTACCGCTGCAAGCAGGCCGGGCAACTGGCCAGCAAGATGCGCTTCCTGGCCGCGCCGTGGGTGGGCATGCTCGAGACCGGGGCATGGCTCCAGCGGGCCGCCAGCGCCAACCGCTGCGCCGACATGCTGCATCGCGGTCTGCGCGACATCCCGGCGGTGCGGATCCTGCACGAGCCTCAGGCCAACTCGGTGTTCGTGGAGATGCCGCGGGAACTGTCGGAAGGACTCAGCGAGAAGGGCTGGCGCTTCTACAGCTTCATCGGGAGCGGCGGCGCCCGCCTGATGTGCTCGTGGGATACCACCGAAAGCGACGTCACCGCGTTGCTGGACGATATCCGCACGCTTTCCGCCGCGTTCGCGACCCGCTAGAATCCGCGGCCATGTCCGATCGCTCCATCGACGTGCTCGGCCTCGGCGTCATCGCCGTCGACGACATGCTCTACGCTCCGTTCTATCCCCCGGCCAACGCCAAGGTTCGGCTGACCGGCCGGCGTCGCCTGGGCGGCGGGACGATGAGCTGCGCCCTGGCGGCGGCGGCGAAGCTCGGCTCGCGCTGCGTGGCGCTGGGACGGCTGGGCGAGGACGATCAGTCCGCGTTCGTATGGAAGCATCTCGCCGACGCGGGCGTCGACCTGTCCCTCATCGTCCGCGATCCCGAAGCGGGGCCCGTGCATACCACCATCGTGGTCGCCGCCGACACCGGCTCGCGGGCCATCTTCGGCGACTATTCCGCCGCCCGGCCGCTGGCCGCGGAGGAGCTGCGCCCGGAGTGGTTCGCGGATGCCAGGGTGCTCATGATCGATCACTTCAACGGTCCGTCGATCCTCGCCGGCGTGCGGCTGGCCAAGCAGGCCGGCTGCCAGGTGGTCTCCGACATCGAGCGCCCGCCGGCGGAGTTCCCGGAGATCCGCCGGCACATTGATCACCTGGTGTGCAGCGCCGAGTTCTCCATGCCCTTCACCGGGACCGATCGCCCCGAAGCCGCCTGCGCGGCACTGGCGGCGGGCGGGGCCCATCGCTGCGTCGTGGTCACCGGCGGCGAACGCGGCTGCTTCTGGAGCGAGAATGCCGGCCCGGTCCGTCACCTTCCCGCCCATGTCGTCAAGCCGGTCGACACCACCGGCTGCGGCGATGTCTTCCACGGCGTCTACTGTCACGGGCTGGCTGCCGGCTGGCCGCTTGAACGGGTACTGGCGTACGCCAACGCGGGCGCCGGCATCAAGGCCACCCGCACCGGGGGCTGGTGGGCGGTGCCCACCTCCGGGGAAATCGAGCACATGCTCGGTTTCTCATGACCGGACCCCCTGAACTGAAGGGGCACCTTCCCTCCCGGGCACCTCTGATCCCGCGACAGGCCCCCGCAAGGCCCGAAAAACCGCGGCAAACCGCGACAATTCGTGGGCTTTCAGTGGGAGCGGACGTATATGCCCCCTTTTCCCGTTTGTGCTCCCTTTTTCTTTGACCGGTTTTTCTTCGCAATCTACGATGAACCCTGTCATATCAAGGTCCGATTTGTAATTGGGAGGAGGATCCCCACAACGGACCAGCGGTCTTTCAGACCAAAGCGGGCGTCGCCCGAACTGAGGCGAAAAAGCGTGCCATTGACCTCACGGCTGGAGCCGATGAGAGCTCGCTTTGAGAACGGATTCCCCGAGAAGCTGGAGCGACACATGGAGTTGACCTATTCCCACGGGCGGGAGTTCCTCGCCCAGATCCGACCCTATCTCCAGGCCGGCGACGCCGAGGCCCTGCTGCGGTTCGTCAATACCTACTGGCCGGATGACACCCTGCGCGACCTGCTTTTCTGCGGCCATGACCAGTGCCGATCGGCCGTTCTGCTGGTGTTGACCCTGATCGGCGGCAGCGAGGATCTCTCCGCCGTTGCCCAGATGCTTCACGAGGACGACAACGATCTGGTGTCGCTCGCCGAGCAGGCCATGTGGTCCATCTGGTTCCGGGCCGGCAGTGATCAGGCCAACCAGATGCTCAGCCAGGCGATCCGGCTGATCGGAGAGGACCGGCTGGATGAGGCCGAGCAGGCTCTCGAACAACTCATCTCGCGTCATGCTCATCTGGCGGAAGCCCACCATCAGCTCGGCATCGTGTGTTTTCTGCAGGAGGACTACCGCCGCTCGCTGGCGTCGTGCCGTGAAGCGTTGCGTCTCAACCGTCACCACTTCGGCGCCGCTGCCGGCATCGGTCATGCGTATGCCTCCCTCGGCGAGCTGACCTCGGCGATGGACGCCTATCTGAACACCCTGCGGATCCATCCGCAGA
>CAYVVX010000771.1:2405-2642 GCA_964455315.1 uncultured Planctomycetales bacterium
TATCCGAGAGGCACTCCGCAGCATCCGGGAAACACTGCACCGGCGACCCATGTCCGACGGAGCCCGATCCGCCGCCGGCTGAACTCGCGGGCCGGCATCCCCCAGGTGATCGTTCCCTTTCTGCGGACAGCCACCGTCCCGGCGCGTCCGGCCTCTCTCAGCACGCCGTCTTACAAGCCAGGCTCCCCTGATGGGATCTTTGTGATCTCGTGAATTGATTCACAAGCATTTGTCAAT
>CAYVVX010000772.1:0-2617 GCA_964455315.1 uncultured Planctomycetales bacterium
TACTTTTTTTCCGCGCGAACGAACCCACCAAAACCCCATTCCCGCCCCCGAAAACACGGTTTCTTCCCGGCAACCGAGCGAAAACAAACCCAATCGAAGCCACCGTCGCCGACTGTCCTTCTCTGGTCCGCGATGCTACGCTGGCCGCGCGGGCGCTCCGCCGCGTCCGCACAACGCCGCACCTCTTCCCGGTGCCGTCATGAGCTTTGACATCCGCCCCTTCCGTCCCGCCGACCGCCAGGCGATCCGCGACATTTGCGCCGCCACCGCCTGGGCCGGCCGGACCTGTCCCGAGCGGGTTCCCGACGACTGGCTGTGGGCCGAGTACTGGACGCGCTACTTCACCGATATCGAACCCCGCTATGCCTGGGTCGCCGTCCGCACCGGGGATGATACCGTCGTCGGCTACCTCACCGGCACCGCCAGCGTCCGCGCCTTCGAGCGCTACGCCGCGTCCCGCCTGCCCGCCATCGTCGCCCGCATCATCCGCCGGCGCCTGATCCGCCGGCCGCCGGCCCGGCGGGCCCTGCTCGGACTGGCCCGTTCCGCGCTGCGCGGCGAGCTGGACGTCCCCCGGCCCGTTCGCGAAGCCTTCCCGGCCACCTGGCACATCAACCTGCTCCCCGAAACCCGCGGCCGGCAGGTCGGGCAACGGCTGTTCGCCTGCTTCACGGAGCGGCTGGCCCAACGCGGCGTCCGCGGCATCCACGCCCAGACCCTGAGCATCAACCTTCCCGTCACCCGCTACCTCCAGGCCCTGGGCTTGAGCCAGGTCGCCACCAGCCCGCTCACCGCCTGGCAACACCTGGATCTCCAACCCCTCTACCTGCACACCTGGGTGAAGACCCTGCCATGATGTCCGAGCCCCGCCATAGGATCCGCAGGGTTCCCATGTTTCCCGGCGAACCCGCCTCCCCTCTCTTTCTCACTTCTCACCCCCCATTCTCAGCTCCCTTTGCCCGCCTGGATCGGCCTCTCCTCAAACGGCTGGATGATGACAAACCCCTGCCCGTTGAACATCATCTGGATGGACTCGCCGCTGCCGCGGCCCAGGAAGGTCTTGAAGCTGATGTCGGTGCGGAACTCCGGCTGGAGGTTCCCCGACCACGCCACGGTGGCGTTGGGATCGGTGATCACCGGCCTGCCCGGCTCGACCATCAGGGTCATGGGGTCGTGATGCGTGGTCAATGCCAGCATCCCGGTACCCTCGACGCGCACGTTGAACAGCCCGCCGGCGATGATCCCGGTGAGCTTCTTCATCAGCTTGATGTCCCAGGTCAGCGACGGCTCGAAGGCCAGCAGGTCGTTGCCGTTGACCACGATGGCCTCATTGTGAAGCTGCAGGATGGTGATCTTCTTGCCTTCGTCGGCCAGGTAGACCTTGCCGGTGCCCTCGGCCTTGGACAGCCGGGCGCCTTCGCCGGTGACGGCCTTCTTGAGCAGCTTGCCGATACCGTGTTCGAGCATCCCCTCGCGAGTGAAGTGGACATCGCCGAGGTAGGCGATCATGGAGCCCATCTTGGTCCACACCGTCCCGCTGAGGTTGATTTCCAGGATGCGTTCGCTCTCCAGCTCGAAGAGCCCCTGCCCGCGGTCCTGCTGCCGGGTGGCCTGCAGGAATTCGTCGATGCCGTATCGGCTCATGATCGATCCTCCCGTTCAACCCAAGTGATGCGAAAACGACAGCCCGCCGCGGAATTCAACCCCCTGCCCCGGGCGCGCCGCGGCCTACTGCTTCGGCGACCAGGTGATGATCACCGACGACTTCTTCTCACCGATCTTCTGATCGATGAGCACCGTCGCCGTGGCCGCGTCGGATGCGCCGTACAGCTGGACCTGCTCGTAATCCGTCGTCCGGCTGTCGCTGCGCTGGACGGCGAGCCCCTTGTCGTTCATGGCCTGCTGGAAGAAGGCGGCCACCTCGGCCGCGGGCTTGGGAGCGTAGATGGTTCGGTGCATCCGCTCCTGCTCGCCCGGCTTGTTGTCGTGGCTCTCGAAGGCCACCTCCTCGCCGGGAAAGCCCGGCAGGGGGAAACGCGGAGCGTACATGGTGGTGGGCGGGTCGTCCTGGACGACGACGGTGATCCTGTTATCGTCGCCGGCGAGGTTGCCTTCGTCGTCGTAGCGATCCTCCACCCCTTCCGGTTGCTTCTCGCAGGAAGCCATCAGGAGCAGGGCCGCCAGCGGCAACATGCGGTTCAAGGACATGCGGGGATCCCTCCCGTGCGTGGTGATCGAAGCGACAGCGCCCCGTCAGACGACAACACGGCTGCGATTCTACCCTGCGCGGACGGCGCCCGCCACGGGCTCATCGTCGCCGTAAGAAACCGGTCGCCGGCTTCAGGCGTTCGAGCATGTCGAAAACGATCGGGCAGACCGACGCCCGCTCGATGATGGCCACCATCCGCGAGACGATATCGCCGCCGATGCAGGGGTATGTCCGGCAGGGCTCGGGGCGGTCCTGGTACACCCCGCAGCGCGTCCCGTCGAGCAGCGGGCACGGCGTCCGCAGCACCCGCTCGCCTTCCACGTCCTCGGTGTGAACCCGCTCGAAGGTCAGCACCGGCAGCGACAGCCGCGACGCCAGCCGCTGGATCTCGGCCTCGATCACCGGCAC
>CAYVVX010000773.1:0-2614 GCA_964455315.1 uncultured Planctomycetales bacterium
GTGACATTTCAGAAATCCGCGCATTCTCGCTTTGGAGGCTCTTCCCACTGGTCTGCAACGGGAGAGCATGCCATAATCCCGGTCGAGTACCCATCAGAGGAGCTTGACCGTGACCCAGCAGGCCGAATCCCCCGCAGACGCACAGCCGCAACCTTCCGCTGACCCCGCCGCCCCGGACGCACCGCGTGTGCTGGTCACCGGTGGCAGCGGCTTCGTCGGTACCGCCGTGGTGCGCGAACTCGTCGTCCGAGGCCATGTACCCGTTTGCCTGGTCCGCAGCCGTGAGAAGCTGCAGTCCCGGCAACCCGCGGAGGTGCGCTCGCGCCTCGAAACGGTCGAAGGCGACATCTTCGATCGGGCCGCCCTGCGCAAGGCCGCCGACGGTTGCGCCTCCGCGATTCATCTCATCGGCGTCATCGAGGAAAAGCCGCTCGCCGGTCAGACCTTTCAGCGCATGCACGTTGACGCGACGCGGGCGGTGCTGGAGGCCTGCCGCGACGCCGGCATCACCCGCTACGCACACATGTCCGCCCTGGGCACCCGCCCCAACGCGGTCAGCCGCTACCACCGCACCAAGTGGGAGGCCGAGGAACTGGTTCGCCGCTCCTCTCTGGATTGGACCATCTTCCAGCCCAGCCTGATCCACGGGCCGGACGGCGAATTCATGCAGATGATGAAGTTCTTCTCCACCAGCCTGCGCCAGCCGGTCATGCCCTACTTCGGCAGCGGCGAATCCCAGATCCAGCCGGTCAGCGTCCGCGACGTGGCCGCGTGCTTCGTGAAGTGCTTGAGCCTGCCGGAGACGGCCGGGCGTGAATACGGCGTCGGCGGACCGGAACGGATGAGTTGGAAACAGCTCTACGACATCTGCTCGCTGTCCATCCGCGGCCGGCGCAAGCTCAAGGTGCCGGTCCCCGTGCCGGTGGCTAAGTTCCTGGCGGCGGTGGTGATGCCGTTCACGCCGTCGATACTGGTGCCGTACAAGTTCAACGTCGGCCAGGTGCAGATGAGCCAGGAAGACAGCGTCTGCGACACCGCCCCGCTGGAACGCGACTTCGGCATCCGCCTCCGCGATTTCCGGGAAGAACTGGCGGGGTATGCGGACTTGATCGCGTGAACGGCCGGTGGGGATTCTAACCGTCTTCGCTCCGGAGGGCGGACGGTCTTCGCCCGGAGGGCGGCTGATAGTTGCCAGGCGGTGAGCGAGGCGCAGCCGAGCGAACCCCTGGTGCCCGCCCATCCCTCTTTATTTTCCTCGCCCGGTGAGGGCGAACGAAGCGTTCATGCGGAAGCTCGCACAGTACGCACGGTCGGAAGCATCGTTCGCCTCTGGAAGAAGCGGAGTATCGCCCCTCCAGCGGTTCGCCCGCAGCGCCGCATGGCGATGGTCCCAAGTCCCTGCCAAGGATAAGAAGAGGCTTCGATATGGTGGCTCCGCCCTCGCTCCGGTAGGGGTGGGAGTGCCGTAGCCGGCGGTGGAGGTCGCCGCAGGCGACCGGAACCCCTGGAAACCGTCCCCTGAACCCGCAAGCTCCGGCAGGAGCGAAGTGAGCTCCCGCCTCGCCGACCACACGCAATCACCACCACCCCGCAAGCCGGGACCCTCGCGGATCACACGAATGAAACCAAATTCACCTTGAACCCCATCCGCGTACATCAGACCGTGCCGCCCGCTGCCATTGGAGCGATGTCACGGACGCCGACTGCTGCAGGTTGAAATCCGCCCGAGTGAGATTCGCAGCGGCGAGCCCCCGGGTCTGCGTTGAGAGAACGGGACAGGGATTGCGCGGCCGCAAGCCCTCGGGGATGCGAAGTTAAACCACGAGGTGGCAGGCACGACAGGGAATGCTTTACAATGACCGGAAGCATCGGGCCGCGCTGGCGGGCAAGCATGTCCATGAAAGCTCAGTGGAGTCGATCCTCGGTGTCTGCTGCATGGGAAATCCGGGATGGGTGAACTCATCAATCCTGACCACGTCCGTACCGTCGCGGTGCTCGGCGCCGGTACGATCGGCTGCGGATGGGCCGCCTTGTACCTGGCCCGGGGCAAGCACGTCACCATCTACGACCCCGCTGCGGATATCGAGCCGCGCGTACGCGACTTCATTGCCGCATCGTGCCGCACTCTGACACAGTTCGGCCTTCCCCAGTCTGTGGATCTCTCGCGGTTGGTTTTCTGCACGACGGTTCAGGCCGCCGTACGTGATGCGGATCTCGTCCAGGAGAACGCGCCCGAAAACCTGCAACTCAAGCGCGAGCTGCTGGTTCAGGTCGATGAGGCCCTGGGCCCGTCGAGTGTGGTTGCTTCAAGCACGTCGGGATTGCTGATCTCGGACCTTCAGGAGGGCCGCGTCGGGGCTGAGCGATACGTCCTGGCTCATCCGTTCAACCCGCCGTACCTGATTCCGCTGGTAGAAGTCTGCGGCGGCAGGCAGACGGCGCCGACAAGCGTGGACTGGGCTATGAAGTTCTACCGCAGCCTTGGCAAGCATCCGGTACGGCTCAACAGGGAATTGCCCGGGCACATCGCCAACAGGCTTGCCGCGGCCCTTTGGCGGGAAGCGGTCCATCTGGTCATCAGCGGCGTCGCGACCGCAAAGGATGTCGACGGGGC
>CAYVVX010000774.1:0-902 GCA_964455315.1 uncultured Planctomycetales bacterium
CAGCAGCCCTTCCTCTTCCAGCATGTTCAGCCTCTGGCTCCTGCGGGGCAGGAACTACCTCGATTTCCTGCAGTTCAAATGGAGCAGCACGGTGGTCGTTTTCGATGCCGAGGCCCGCCAGGACATGTTCCGCCGGTTCAGCGAATGGGTACTCAGGCCGGCCCAGAACCAGCAGACCCTGGTGGGCGCCGTCGCCGCGTTCGTGCGCGAGCTGTTCAGCGCCCGGCTGGATCTCACCATTCAGGAGCGGCTGATCTACTGGGTTTTCGCCCTGCTGGTGCTCGCCCTGGTCATCCTGGTGGGGTACGTCGTCGTCGTGGGCCTGTGGTGGCTGGGCAGGAAGCTCTACCGGCTGATCGGCGGAGCCGCCGGCGGTCAGCGCCGCGCGGAGACGGAATTCTATCATCGTTTTCAGCGGCACATGTCCACGCTGGGCCTGCGCCGGCTCGGCGGACAGACCCCGGCGGAATTCGCCGCCGATCTCGCCGGCAGGTTTCCGGCCCTGGTTGGCGCGGTCACCCTGGTCCAGGGCTACTACCAGGTGGCCTTCGGCGGGAAATCGCTGAGCGACGGCCAGCGCGGCGCGATCGAACGGTTCCTGGCTGAGGTGGGTGAACTCGATGCGCATCGTTTCCACACCGCCGCGGCGGGCGGTGAGCCCGTCACGGCCCCGTGATCCGCGCGCGAAGCCACTTCGCGGCCTGATCCACGGTCCGCTTGTCGTTCCCGCGGTCGACCATGTCGTTCGCCTGGCGGATCAGTTCCACGGGTATGGCGTTGATCAGTGACTCCAGGGCCTCGACCAGTTCCGGCTCCCGGGCCGCCCGGGCGCTGAGCAGCAGGACCGCGTCATACGGGGGAATGGCCTGTTTCGGATCGTCGAGCACCACCAGGTCGAACAC
>CAYVVX010000774.1:912-2611 GCA_964455315.1 uncultured Planctomycetales bacterium
ACGCGTCCGTCGCTGGTGAACGCCGAGATCACGTCCACGTCGCCGGTCTTGATGGCGCTGTACATGAAGGTCGCGTCGTAGCTGTTCTGAGCCGCGAAATTCAGACCGTAGAGGTCGCGGATCTTGCGCCATTCCGGCCGGCCGAAGAATTCGTAGTCGCCGCCGATGGTCATCTCGGGGGCATGTCGGGCCAGATCGGCGATCGATTCGATGTGCAGTGCCCCGGCCTGTTCGCGGCGCATGGCCAGCCCGTAGGCGTTCTCGAACCCGAGCGGGCCCAGGCAGCGGATGCCGTGCTCCCGTCGAAGCCAGCGGGTCACGCCCTCGAGTACTTCCCGCGGTCCCGGCGTCGCGGTGCGCTTCATGTAATTCGCCCAGATGGTGCCGGTGTAGTCGACATAGCAGTCGATCTGACCGGTGCGCAGGGCGTCGAAGCCCACGGTGGAACCGAGGCTCGCCCGTTGCTGCGGAGTGTACCCGGCGTCCCTGACCACGCTGCCGATCAGCGACGCAAGGATGTACTGCTCGGTGAAGGTCTTCGAGCCGACATGGATGACTTCGCGGTCCTGCGCGATCCCGCGGTTCCGCATCCACGCCAGCGCCCGCGGCCCCGTGTGTCCGACCGCGAAGATGGCGATCAGCACCGCACCGCAGATGATCCCCATGCGCCGACGGCGGTCCTTCGCCGACTTTTCCAGCCCGCCGATCAGAAGATCGAGTGTGATGGCCAGCATGGCCGCGGCCACGCAGCCGAACAACACCGCCGTCCAGTTGCGGGTCTGCAACCCGCGGAAGATGTAGTTGCCCAGGCAGCGCTGGCCCACCGGTGTCGCCAGCGTGGCAATGCCCACCACCCACACCGTGGCGGTGCGGATGCCCGCGATGATGACGGGTGCCGCCAGGGGCAGTTCCACCTTCCACAGGATCTGCCGGGAAGTCATGCCCACGCCGCGGGCCGCTTCGGTCATCGCCGGCTCGACGCCGAGGATACCCGTGACCGTGTTGCGGACCATCGGCAGCATGCTGTAGAGGGTCAGTCCGATGACGGTGGGGTAGAAGCCCAGGGCCTGGATTTCCACGCCGAACGTACGCAGCAGCAGGGCGCTGAGCCCGGCCAGGATGGGCACCATCAAGGCCAGCAGCGCCAGGCTGGGGATGGTCTGGATGACGCTGACCACGGTCAGCGCCGGGTAGCGCAGGCGCGGATGCTTCACCAGCCAGATCGCCAGCGGCAGGCTGATCGCCGCGCCGGCCTCCAGGGCGATCACCGTGACCAGCAGGTGACTGAACAGGTTCGCGGGCAGCACGCGGAACTGCTCGAGGACGTTTTCGCTCATGCAGCGCCTCCCGCGGCCAGATCCTCCAGTCGGTCGGCCTGGCGCTTGGGCATGGCCATGAGCCGCTCGACGTAGGGATCCCGAGGATCGGTGAGCAGCTCGTGCGGCGTCCCCAGCCGGAGGATGGAGCCGCGGGTGATGACCGCGACGCGGTCGGCCATGAGCAATGCCTCGCTCATGTCGTGCGTCACCATGACGGTGGTCAAGCGCAGGTCGCGATGAATCCTGAGGAATTCCTCCTGGAGGGATTCACGGGTGAGCGGGTCGAGGGCTCCGAAGGGCTCGTCCATCAGCATGATGCCGGGTTGTGCCGCCAGTGCCCTCGCCAGTCCCACGCGCTGGCACTGGCCGCCGGACAGTTG
>CAYVVX010000775.1:0-2586 GCA_964455315.1 uncultured Planctomycetales bacterium
GTACTGGCTGAGCAAGACACCCGACGAACGGGTCAGCGCGGTGGAAATCCTGCGGAAGCAGCGGCATGGAGACGCAATCCGTATGCAGCGCGTCGTCCGGGTCTGCACCCGAGCGGAACTCGATCGAGAAGAGGCAGCGGCGGAGCAGGCTTCGGAGCCTGCTACCGATACTCCATCCCCACCTGAAGGATCATCACCATGAACAAGCGAGCCAAGATCACCGTCATCGGAGCAGGCAACGTCGGGGCCACCTGCGCCCACTGGGCCGCGGCCAAGGAACTCGGCGACATCGTGCTGGTGGACATCCTCGAGGGGCTGCCCCAGGGCAAGGCCCTGGACCTGCGGCAGGCGTCGCCCATCGAGCGGTTCGACGCCAACATCATCGGCACCAACGGCTACGATGAGACGGCCGACAGCGACGTGATCATCATCACCTCCGGCCTGGCCCGCAAGCCGGGCATGAGCCGCGACGACCTGCTGGCCAAGAACGTGGAGATCGTCAAGGGCGTCACCGAGCAGGCCGCCAGGAAAAGCCCCAACGCGGTGCTCATCGTGGTCAGCAACCCGCTGGACGCGATGGTGTACACCGCGTGGAAGGTGTCCGGCTTCCCGACCAGCCGCGTCGTCGGCCAGGCCGGCATCCTGGACACGGCCCGCTACCGCACCTTCATCGCCATGGAGCTGGGCTGCAGCGTGGAGGACATCACCGCGCTGCTGCTCGGCGGGCACGGCGACGACATGGTGCCGCTGCCCAGCTACACATCGGTGGCGGGCATCCCGGTGACCCAGCTCATTCCCCAGGACCGTCTCGACGCGATCGTCGACCGGGCCCGCAAGGGCGGCGGCGAGATCGTCAGCCTGCTCAAGACCGGCAGCGCCTACTACGCCCCGGCGGCGGCGTCGGTGCAGATGGCCGAGGCGATCATCAAGGACAAGAAGCGCATCCTGCCCTGCGCGGCGTTCTGCGGCAAGGAGTACGGCATCGGCGGGTACTTCGTGGGCGTGCCCTGCATGCTCGGCGCCGCTGGCGTAGAGAAGGTTCTGGAAGTTCAGCTTTCGGCGGAGGAGAAGGCGGCCTTCCAGACCAGCATCGACCACGTCAAGGAGCTGGTGGGCATCGCCGAGAAGATGATGAAGGGGTGATCGGTCGCGATACGGCCCTCCGCCGCGAGCGGCAGGAAATGCCCGCAGATCACACTGCGCGGGCTCGGCCCGCATTCCAAGGAGTTTGGAACCGCAGAGACGCCGGGAGCGCGAAGAAGCGGGAGGATCTGAGATGTGAGATGGCAGATCCGGCGTTGCGGGCCCGACTTTGGCATTCATATCCAGCGCCTGGATCATGAGCTACGGCATCCTGCGGTGGAGAATCAGTGCGGGATGCGAAGAATCTGACCGATGGTAGCGCAGATTGACATGGATGGACGTGTCCGAAGTGTCTGTCCGGCTCTCCCTGCTGCTTCCGCGCAGCCCGCGGCGCTTTGAGGTTTCGCCGCGTTTCAGAGGGTGGCGAGGATTGGGTTGCGGGCCCGGCCCGGGCCAGGCCATGCTCACTGATTTGCGGGCTGAATGTCTTTCCCTGATTTCAATTCACGACCATATCCACCGCGCGGCGGTGACCGCCTGATCATCGGCGCGCGGGAGGGACTGAGCGATCACAGCGACGCAGGCGGCTGGTTCAAGGAGACGCTGTACGATCGATTCGTGTCGCATGACGGGCGGCTGGTGGGACGACCGGATCATCTCGGTTGCCAACCTGGTCGGAAAGGACGTCAGTTTTCATCTCACGGCGCGTTTCGTCGACGGTCGTGGCGAGGTGCCGCAGGCCAGCTTCGGCTTCGATCACGTGGCCCTGCTGGAGATGCCCGCGGATTAGTCGTGAGCATGCACACCGCGGCAACATGCCACAGCCAGGAGTACCCGCCTGGGCCCTGGGGTCGGTTGAGTGGCCGCCTGTGCCGCCACGGCCAACGGAGCCCCGTTGGCCGTATCACCCACCGCCTGAGATGCCATGGATCCCCGGGAATCATGCGGCGGGCATGGCTCTGGCGTCGCTCGTCGCGTGGACGTACCCTGATGCTCAGTCGGCATGACCACCGCATGCAACGGGAGTCGACATCATGAGCCGCGCGCGCAAGATCCTCATCCTCAGCGCCTCGGCCGGCGCCGGGCACCTGCGGGCCGCCGAAGCCATCGAGAAGGCCTGGCGGCGGACCGATCCACCGCACGAGATCCGCAACCTGGACACGCTGCAGTTCACCAACAAGCCCTTCCGCAAGCTCTACAGCGAAGCCTACATCGACCTGGTCAACAAGGCCCCGGAACTTCTCGGCTGGCTCTACGACCATCTCGACAAGCCCTGGCACCATGAGCGGCGGCGGCTGGCCTTCAGCCGGCTCAACACCGGCAGGTTCAAGAAGCTGCTGGAGGAATACCAGCCGGACCTGGCCGTGTGCACGCATTTCCTGCCCGCGGAGATCATCGGCTACCTGCGGCGCGAGGGGCGAATCCGCACCCGACAGGTGATCACCGTCACCGACTTCGACGTCCACGCCATGTGGCTGTGCCGCGAGTGCGACCATTACTTCG
>CAYVVX010000776.1:0-2585 GCA_964455315.1 uncultured Planctomycetales bacterium
GACGGCCATCAGCGCGGATCGCGACCGGGACGCAGCGGTTGTCGTCCACGTTGAGGTGCGTATGCAGCGTCGTGTTCGCGGGATCCCAGCGGTTGGGGGCCAGCATGAAGAAGCCGTGCGAACAAACCGCGCTGGTGAAGGCGAAGTCGGGCGGGCAGGTCAGCTTGCAGCGCATGGCGGCAACGTAACCACGCCGATCATCTCCGTACAGCCCCGCCTTGCGATCCCCGGCGCGGTGTCGTAGCCTCATGGCTGGTGGACGCCGGGCCGGGTGTCGTGGGGAATGCCGTTCACATCGGATGCACAGAGTGGTCGCGCGCATTCTCAGGAGGCACGTCATGAGCAAGGGCATCACCCGGCGGGATTTCGTGAAACAGGCGGCGGTCGGCGTTTCGGCCGCGGCCCTGGCGGCGCCGGGCACGGCGAGGGCGGCGGACGGCGGCAAGATCCGCCTGGGCTGGATCGGCATGGGCGGACGGGCCAAACAGCTCATGCCCGACGTGCTGGCCCGCTGTCCGGACGCGGTGACGGTGGCGGTCTGCGACCTGATCCCGCAGCGCATCGCGGACGGTCAGAAGCTCGCCGAGCGCGATCAGCCCGCCGGCTACACCGACTACCGGCTCATGCTGGACAAGGAGAAGCTCGACGGCGTGCTGATCTGCACCACGCCCAACACGCATGGGCAGATCACGATCGACGTGCTCGAGGCGGGCGTCCACTGCTTCTGCGAGAAGCCGATGGAGACCACCGTGGAGAAGGTGGAGCAGGTGGCCCGGGCGGCCCGCAAGGTCTCCGGCAAGGTCATCTACCAGATCGGGACGCAGCGGCGTTTCCATCCGACCCACCTGGCCTGCGTCAAGGCGATCCACGAAGGCATGCTCGGCAAGGTCACCTTCATGGAGTTCGGCTGGCACTGGTCGTGGTCGCTGCTCAAGCACCCCATGGAGGAGCGCGGGGGGATGTTCCTGGACCAGTCGGTGCATCACTTCGACGTGATGGCCTGGATCATGGGCGACAAGCCGCCGACCACCTGCGTCGCGATGGGCTACAACCAGAACCCGCAGCCCGAGGGGCCCAACGCCTACAGCGCCACGCACACCGCGACCGTCTTCCAGTTCCCGCCGGAGGGAGCACTGGCCTCGTATACCCACCTGTTCTACCTGCCCGGCAAGTACGACGAGGAGCGGCTGATCGTGTTCGGCGAGAAGGGGGCCATCGACATCAACCAGGGCATGTACTTCGGGCGCGACGAGAAGCAGGAACGGCTGGGGCCCGCCATCGGCAAGGGCTGGAACGAGGGCACGCCGGAGGAACTGGTCGACTTCGTCGCCAACATCAAGGCCGGAGGCACGCGCATCCCCGCGGCCAACGTCGAGACCGGGCGCGTCGCCACGCTGATGGGAATCATGGGCCGCATGGCCCACGTGAACACATCCAAAAACAGTTATGAGCCGCGGGTGATCCATTGGAAGGACCTGGGCAGCGATGCGTGATGCCAGGGGCCGGGAGTTCGGTATGCTGTGGCCGCAGGCTGCAGCGGATCGGTGCCCGGCGGATCTCCTGCATGGTTGTCTCCGCCGGCCGTCCGTAGAGGTCGATCCGGCAACCTGCGGTCTTGAGGAAAGCTGATCCGGCATGGATGAAAGCGTTGTCGAATCCGATTCAGGTCCGGCCCTTGACGCGCTCATGGGCATCGACTTCGACCACCTGCCTCCCGAGCGCCGGTTCCGCGCGTTCGGCGTGGATTACGCCCACCTGCGCACCACGGACGGCGGCGACCTGTACGTCACCCGCGCGGGATGGTCCTGTGTCGGGCACCTCCTGCCGGAGAACTGGTACACCGGCAAGTGGTACGCCCGGCGCGGAGAGCGTCTGCCCGGCTCCACCGGCACCGTCTACCGCGTCACCACCCGCCCGCGCGATGGTCAGGGCATGGAGGTGGTGGTCAAGTTCTCCCGGGTGGGCCAGGAAGTGCCGCTGGTGGTGGCCAGTTCCTTCCCCGAGCATGTCAAGCCCGAGGATCTGGCCGAGGCCCGCTTTAACAGCCCCATGGAGGAGTTCGGGCTGCTGATGGAGATTCGCCGCGGCGTGTTCGGCCCGCCCGAGCTGCGCCTGCTGGCCCAGCGCCCGCTGGCCATCTACACCCCGCCGGAACACTACGACCTGTGGCGCCTGGGCCGGGACAAATCGTCGTTCACCGCCCACCAGCGACTGCTGGCCGAGGACCAGGAGCAGTTCGACCAGGCCATCGAGCTGGACATCCGCCGGCAGTACGTGCTGCTGTTCAACTGGATCAAGGGGCTCAACGCCGAGGAGGCCATGGTCGCGGGCCTGCTCGATGAGAACGAGCTGCGCGAGCTGACCCTGCGGGTGATCGAGGAACTGCGGGCCAAGGGCTTCCGGGTGCTGGACAACAAGCCCAAGCATTTCGTCCTGCGCCAGAAGCACGGCATCGGCGAACTGCTTCGCCGCGACGGCAAGCTGGTCTATTCGCTGATCGACTTCGAGCTGCTGGAGCGGGTGCCGGAGTATCATCGGCAGTTCAAGGCCGCCCAGCGGGCCCGCTACTTCCGCATCCAGAGCCG
>CAYVVX010000777.1:0-2581 GCA_964455315.1 uncultured Planctomycetales bacterium
CGCAGTCCCCGCCATTGCAGTACACGATGACCCGCTGAGCCCCCATCGCCACCGGCAGCACCTCTTCGAGCGTGTCCAGCCGGTAATGATCCAGCCGCAGGGCGTAGGGGATGTGTCCGGCTTCGTACTTCTCCAGGTCGCGGGCGTCGATGATGGCGATCCCGCCGACCATGTACTGATCCCCGGCGAACGCGGCCGCCACCTCGTCGTGCCCGATGAGCTGCAGACCCATGCCGGCGAGCCGTTCGGCGACGGCATCGGAAGCGCCGCCGGACGCACCGTTATCCGGCACGACCTCCGGATCCGTGGTGCCGGTCAGGGTCGTGCTGTCGGAGTCGGATGGACCCGTGGCCGTGGAACCGGCGTCGCGGGTAGCGGGGTTCGAGTGTCCGCCGTCGGCGATGTGCGGCGGTTCGACCACCGGGCGGGTCGCGGGCATCTTCGGCCGGGCAAAGAAATCCCGCGCCAGGGTCAAGCCGTCGCTGCGCACGCGGTTGACGATCAGCCCCAGCACGATGGCGACCGCGGCCACGATGATCAGCTCCAGGATGATTCTTCCGAGTTCCTTCATGATCACGTCCGGGAACGCAACACGCCGCGACGACGGGGCTCCGCGCCCGCGCTGCCGCCCGATGCGGATTATAGCGGCAAACCCCGGCGGCTGCGCAACAGGTTGGTCACGGCGGACGCGCTGCCGGACCGGCGGTGCTTCCGGCGGTGCGCCCGCAACGATAAGCGTCCGTGTTCGCACCCCGCGGAGCCGCCCGGTCACCGCTGGCGACAGCCGGTGGCGAACCTGCTATACTGACCCCTCTGGTACGGCACCAGATCACCTCATGGAGACTGCCGCCATGTCCGAGTTGCACCCGCTGCTCATCCAGTCCATCAGGGATGTCACCATCGTCGACTTCAACCAGCGCCAGATCCGCGAGATGCACCAGATCCAGGAGATCGGCGAGGAGCTGTTCGGGCTGGTCGATCAGCAGAACGTTCGCAAGCTGGTCCTGGATTTCTCCAAGGTGCAGCTTCTCTCCTCGGCCATGCTCGGTGTGCTGCTCAACCTCAAGACCCGTGCCGAGGCCGCCAAGGGGCGAATCGTCATCTGCAACCTCAAGCGCGAGCTGCGTGAGGTCTTCCGGCTGGCGCGGCTGGACAAGATGTTTTCGTTCTACGACAGCGAGGCCGATGCCCTGGCGTCGTTCGGGGTAACCAGCGCCGGCTGAGCTGGCCGCGAAGCGGACCCTACGGATACACCCGCCCCATCATTCGGGGGAAGGCGATCGTCTCCCGGATGTGCTTCAATCCGCACAACCACGCCACCGTCCGTTCGACACCCAGCCCGAAGCCGCCGTGCGGCACGCTGCCGTGGCGGCGCAGGTCCAGGTACCACTCGTAGGGGGCGGGGTCGAGCCCTTCCTCGGCCATCCGCGCGAGCAGCACATCAAGGTCGTCCTCGCGCTGCGAGCCGCCGATGATCTCCCCGTAGCCGTCCGGTGCCAGCAGGTCGAAATTCCGCACCACCCGCGGATCGGCCCCGTCGCGCTTCATGTAGAACGCCTTGCAGCCACGCGGGTAGTGGGTCACGAACACCGGCCGGTCATGCAGCCGTGAGATGATGGTCTCGTCGCTGCCGCCTAAGTCCTTGCCCCACTCGAAATTCACGGCCAGCTCCATGTGATGCGGGATGTTGGCGACCTGTTCCTCCAGCTCGGCCAGCTCCTCGCGCTCCGCGATGGCCTCGGCGGCCAGCCGCTCCTGTTCGTGCTTTTTCACGCCTGATGCGGTGGAGCGCTGCTCCTTCTCGGGGATGGAGGCTTTCAATGCCGCCACGCGAGCCTGCTTTTCGGCGAGATCACGCTCCAGCAGTTCATGCGCCCGCGGGCCGCGGAGGATTTCGGCCGCCTCGCTGTAGGTCAGCCGGTAAAACGGCTTGACGATCCGCTCCAGGTCCGCTGAGTTGCGACCCAGGAAGCCCAGCTCGTCCCGGCAATCACTCAACATTCGATGAACAATTGAAACAATGAAGTCCTCGGCCACCGCGATCACGTCGTCCAGTTCGGCGTAGGCGATCTCCGGCTCGACCATCCAGAACTCGGTCAGGTGACGGCGGGTCTTGGACTTCTCCGCCCGGAAGGTCGGCCCGAAGCAATACACCTTCCCGTACGCCAAAGCGGCCGACTCGAGGTAGAGCTGTCCGGTCTGGGCCAGGTACATGGGCTCGCCGAAGTAATCGACCTCGAAAAGGGTCTGGGCGCCCTCGCCGGCGGAGGGAGCGAAGATCGGCGTGTCCACCAGCAGGAAGCCGTTGTCGTTGAAGAACCTCCGGATGGCGTCGATCACCGTGTGGCGGACCTTCATGATCGCGTCGGGACGGCGCGAGCGCAGCCAGAGGTGGCGATGCTTGAAGAGGAAGTCGTTGCCATGGGCCTTGGGGGTGATGGGGTAATTCTCGGTGCGGTGCACGATCTCCAGATCGGTTGCGTGCAGCTCGTATCCGCCCACTGCCCGCTCGTCGGCATGGACCACGCCGGTGACCCGCAGCGAGGATTCCTGGGTGGCGTGACCGGCCGCCTGGAAGACC
>CAYVVX010000778.1:0-2580 GCA_964455315.1 uncultured Planctomycetales bacterium
CGCGCTCACCGAGTACCACTCGACGGCCACGTCGATGCCCTGGCCTGTGGTGCCGTCACCGAAGTCGATCGCGTCCTGGGCGAACGGGAAACTGCCAAATCGCGCCATGTTTCCATAGGGCAGGGAGTTCTGGAGCACGCCGTCCAGGTAGAAATCAAACGTCTGCGACCCTCCCCGGTAGCCGATGAACACCGTCCGGGGCTCGGACCAGTCGATGCCTGTGATGGCTGGCGACAGGCTGTTCTGGCCGTACCGAATAGCGCCCGTGGTCGCGCCGCCGGCATCGTCCGCGTCCAGGTCCAGCGTGATATTGTGGGCGAACTGGTCATCGCTCCAGAACACGTAGGCGTTCGCGTAGTGCGACGATCCGATGAAGGGTACGTCGCTCAGCGGCCGGGCCCGCACTTCGATCCCGTATTCCCCGGCCGTGCGGCGCATCAGCCCCGGGACCGACGGGGAGAGGTACTCGCCGGACTGCGTCGCGGGATCATCGCCGGTGTTGTCCTGCAGGAGGAAGGCACCATCGTTGGTCATGGCCGTCCCGTACCGCGTCCACGCCGGCGACACGCCGCTCGGGTCCACGCCGGAGCCGGCGGCTGCGGCGTCAAACTCGATCAATGCCCCGGTGGGAAACACCACGTTCGGCGGTACGCTGGTGTCGTGCACGCGCACAAACTGCCACTCCGCCGCTACGTCGATGCCCTGTCCGGTGGTCCCGTCGCCGAAGTCGACCGCATTCTGCGCGAAGGGGAATCCGCCGGAACGGGCCATACTTCCGTAGGCCACCGATGCCGCGAACACATCGTCCACGTAGAAGTCGAACTGCTGCGCGCCGCTGCGGTATCCCACGAAGATGGTGTGTGCCACCGACCAGTCGATGCCCGTCACCGCCGACGAGAGGCTGTCCTGGCCGTAGCGGATGCCGCCGGTGGTTCCCGCGCCGCCGTCATCGCTGTCCAGATCGATGGTGATGTTGTGGATGAACTGGTCGTCGCTCCAGAGCACGTAGGCGTTGGCGTAGTGTCCGCCGCCGAGGAAGGGGATATCGCCGAGCGGGCGAACCCGGATCTCGACGCCGTACGCGCCTGATGTTCGCTTCATGAGCCCGGCCACCGCCGGGGAGCGATACTCGCCCGATTGGGTCACGGGATCGTCGGACGTGTTGTCCTGGAGAAGCACGGTCCCATCATTGGTCATCGCGGTGCCGAAGCGCGTCCACGCCGGCACGACCCCGGTGGGATCGACACCCGTACCCGCGGCGGCGGCATCGAACTCGATCACCACTGCCGCGCTCACCGTCCCCGCGGAAGCCCCGCAGAGTATCGCCGCCACCATCAACCGCCAGGTCATTCTACCGAACATGTCAGTGCGCTCCTTGATCCCCTCAGCCCGTGTCGTCCGACACGTCCGATCCTAAAGCCTCTCCAGATGACGGCCGCGGAGGACTGACTCGCCCGGCCGTATGTCAGATGCACATCACCGGGGAACCGCGACCTCAGGCGGCCCGCCGGTTCCGCCGAAGCATCAACCCGCCGAACAGCATCAGGCACAGGCTCACCGGCTCCGGCACGGCCATGTCGTACAGCCGCATCGAGTACCACTCCACGGCCACATCGATGCCCTGCCCGGTGGTGCCGTCACCGAAATCCACCGCGTTCTGGGCGAACGGGAAACCGCCCACCCTGGCCATGCTGCCGATGCCGATGGTGCTCTTGAGCACACCGTCGACGTAGAAGTCGAACTGCTCACCGACACTGCGGTAGCCGATGAAGATGGTCCGCGGGGTCGACCAGTCGATCCCCGTGACCGCATCGGACATGCTGTTCTGGCCGAACTTGATGCCGCCGGTGGTGCCGGCGCCCCCGTCATCGGTATCCAGGTCGATGGTGACATTGTAGGCGAACTGGTCATCGCTCCAGAACACGTAGGCGTTGGCGTAGTGCGAGCCGCCCAGGAAGGGAACGTCGCTCAGGGGTCGCACCCTGAACTCGATCCCGTATTCGCCCACTGTCCGCTGCATCAGCCCGGGCGTCGGCGGCGACAGGTACTCGCCCGACTGCGTCACGGGATCGTCGCCGGTGTTGTCCTGCAGCAGGACCGTCCCGCCGTTGATCATCGGCGTGCCGTACCGCGTCCAGCCCGTCGCTTCTGGCGTCAAGCCGGACGACGCGTCGTAATTGACGACCACGCCGCCGCTGGCCGGATAGGTCAGGCTCAGCGTGGCGACGATGGCCACCGATCCGATTGCGTTTCTCATCTTGAAAACCACGTTTCACCTCCTCCATTTCAGGCGAACTTGTCCCTCGGATTCGACCTGAAAAACCGCCGGCCCGGGCCGAGGTGTCCCGGGTGCGGAAGACTTGCGCTAGAAGAACCTTTTGAAATCGGGCGAATCATACACCGGATACATCACCGAACGGTTCACATTCGCGCCGCGGTTGGCCATGGATTGCGACGTGAAGCGCCGCCACTCGGCATGGCCATCGCCGAACACGGAATTCCCGCCGGCCGGCTGAGTGCCGCTTTCCACGTGCGTCGCCTGCTGGAAGTCCGTCCCGCCGTAGGGATTGCCCTTTTCGT
>CAYVVX010000779.1:0-2579 GCA_964455315.1 uncultured Planctomycetales bacterium
GGTCACGCCGGCGTCTCGCCGACCTCTGGTACCGGCGGCGGACTGCTGCTCGACCCCAACAACGGCGACACCGACGTGACCACCGGCGGAGCCCTCGACGGCTCCACCGTGACCTTCGTGGTCGGCGACCCGGGGCTGTACACCTTCAGCTACCGCATCAGCGACGGACTCAACAGCTCCAACGCTGCCACCGTCCGGCTGGCGGTGCAGGATCCCGGCCGCGTGGTCATCACCGAAATCATGTACGACCCCAACCATGCCGACTTCACCAACCCCGGCGGCGACACCGACTTCGACGACGATTGGGAATTCATCGAGGTGACCAACCTGAGTGGCTCCGAGGTGGAGCTGATGACCATCTTCAACGGCGACCTCAACACCAACTTCAACTTGGTAGGCAACCTGCCCGTGCCCGCCGGCGCCATCCGCATCATCATGGAAGGCGATAACGGCACCCGCACCAAGACCCAGTTCGTGGATGAGTGGAACCCGATGATGACCCCAGGGCTGGTCACCCAGGCCGACCTGATCACGCCGGAGTCCGGGCTCGGTCAGATCATGCCGGCCATGTACAACGGTGGCACCACCGTCTACCTCTTCGAGATCACCGGGGCCCTGCTGGACGTGGTCGATTACCGCAACGGCGAGGACGGCTGGCCGCAATCCAACAACCGCGGCTCCATCTACGTCAAGGCCGGGCAGCGCACCGTCACCGGCAACGACCTGGCCGCCAACTGGGCTCTGTCCCAGGCCCCCGCCAACGGCGCGTACGAGACACCGGAGACCTTTGGCAGCCCCGGTGACTCCGACACCGGCAGCCCCATGATTCTGAACAACGACCCGACCATCGTCCCGCCCAGCGCTTTTGACGATTTCGGCAACAGCAACCTGGTCAATCGCGGTGCGGCCGTGCCGCTGCTGATCACCCTGCAGGCCAGCGATCCGGACATGGACCCGCTGACCTACACCATCGTCTCGCTGCCGACCGGCGTCGCCCCCACCGCGGGCGCGGGCGGCACGCTGACCGATCCCAACAACGGCAACACGGTGGTTTCCGCCGGCGGCATGCTCGCGGGGAACACGGTCGGCTTTACCCCTGCGCCAGGCGTGAGCGGTCTCTACCAGTTCACCTTCAAGGTCAACGACGGGACATCCGATTCGCGCGTTGCCACGGTCTATGTCTACGTCCAGGACATCGACACGGTGGTCATCACGGAGATCATGTACGACCCGGCCAACACGCCGGACGGCGACTGGGAGTGGGTCGAAATCGTCAACCTGTCGGCGAACCCCGTGCAGCTTCACAGTCTCTTTGACGGCGTGAGCAACACCTACGGCAACATCGCGTCGCTGAACATATCCATTCCCGGCAACGCCACCCGCATCATCACCAAGGACGACATCGGCAGCGGCCGATCACTCAACCACTTCGTCACCGAGTGGGCCCCGCTTACCGTCGGCAGCATCATCCCGCTGGTCCCGTCCCGGTTCCCCGACCTCAACAACAGCAGCGACACCATCCGGCTGATCGCCTCCGACGGGCGGCTGCTCGACGTGGTCTCCTACGAGCGCGGCAGCAACGGCTGGCCGACCAACAACGGCGCGTCGAGCATTTTCCTCACCGTCGGCTATGTGCACACCACCGACAACGACCTCGGCGGCAACTGGGCCCGCTCGCTCACCGGTCTTGAGGGTGCCTATAGCACGCCGCTGCCGGTCAGCGACGTCGGTTCGCCCGCGATTACCCCGACCGGCGCGCCCTCCGCGCAGAACCAGCTCGTCCGCCTCAACAAGGGCGCCGCGCCCATCACCATCGACCTGACCGCCATCGATCCCGTGCCCGGGCCGCTCGATCCGTTGCAGTACACCATCCTCACCGCCGCCACCGGCGTGGCGCCGACCGCCGGCTCGGCCGGGACCCTCACCGATCCGAACAACGGCAATGCCGCGGTCATCCTGGGCAGCCCGCTGGTCGCGAACCAGGTCACGCTGACGCCTGGGCCCGCCGCGACCGGCGTCTACGCCTTCACCTTCCGGGCCTCCGACGGCGTACTGAACAGCGCCGCGGCCACCGTGACCGTCAAGATCCAGGATCTCGACCGGGTGGTCATCACCGAGATCATGCACGACCCCAACAACGAGGCCGACATCGACTGGGAGTGGGTCGAGGTCTGCAACCGCACGCCCGCGCCCATCTCGCTGCATACCCTCAACTCGACCTCGACGACCGCGCCTGGTGCAGCCGGCAACCTGGTCGGGCTGACCATCCCGGCCAACGGCTGCAAGATCATCGCCATCGGCGACAACACCAGCCGCACCTTCGCGCAGTTCCTGGCCGAATGGTCGCTGGCCGGCGGCGATGTCTGGCCGGTTCCGTCAGGCAGCTTCCCGCTGCTGGGCAACAGCGGCTCGACGCTGGACCTGATCGGCGCCGACGGTTCCCTGCTCGACGTGGTCGCCTATGGCTCCGGCTCGCCCTGGCCGAGCACCAACAACCGCGGCAGCATCTACGCGACCATCAACAATCGTAATTGATTAGCGGGTCAGCCGCTCTGCCCACCGGATTCACTTCCGTTTCT
>CAYVVX010000780.1:0-2571 GCA_964455315.1 uncultured Planctomycetales bacterium
CGGCGAGCCGATCCTGCCGGCAGGCGGGCGCGGCAACCGCAATCGCGCCGGGGGCTGATGCGGGCATAGTCGAGATGGAGGCGCGCGCGGGCATGCTCGTGCGCTGGTTGAACACCAGTAACTTGGCGCGGGTCCTGCCTGCAACCGAGCCCTCGCCGTCAGGTGAGACACCGCGGAATTCAAAGCGCCGCGGGTTGGTGGCATTCATGCATTCGCGGCGTCGCAGATCGCTGGCCGTCGTCCGGCGTGCGTCCGCATCGTGGCGTTTGTGGGGACGGGACTATCGGGGGCTGAAGCCGGAATCGTCAGCACGCAAACGCTGACAACGCGCCATCGAACGCCCCTCGCGGGCTGAAGCCCGCGGCTCTTTATTCGGCGCCGCTACATTCCAGGCGAAACGGCCTGTACAGCGGCCGGACGATACGGAGAATCTTCGCGGGACGTGAAGACGCTGATCGAGAGTGGTACAGCGCGCGCACGGGCGACTGGGGTTCAGTTCACCCGCCCGCCGATTGCCCGACGCCGGCGGTGGGCTTAGGCTGGTCCTGCCGGAAGTCATCGTCGAGATCCTTTCGCCGGAGGTGCTGATATGTGCGATACGTGGCGCAATCGAATGCGGTTCGGAGTGATGGTCCTGTGTGCCGCCTGTGCGGCCGCGTCGTCCGTCGCGCGGGCGGACGAAGCTGGGGCGAAGCCGGGGCTGGTCGCGACCGCGCCGGGGGTCTACGAGCTGACCTATGCCGTGCCCGGCTCCAGCCCGGATGCGACTTCCAGGGCGCTGATCTACGTTCCGCCGGATGCGGAAGCCTCGACGATCCGCACGGGCAACGGGCCCGCCGAAGAAGCCTCGCAGGACACCAGCGGCGCGCCGGTCTTTCCGGTCGTCTACCTCCTGCACGGCTACTCGGCCGACTACAAGGCCTGGGACGTCATCACCCAGGACACCGACCGGCCGCTGCTGAAGATGGCCGAGCGGTTCGGGGTCATCATCGTCTGCCCGGACGGCAAATACGCGTCGTGGTACCTGAACGCACCGGCGGTCGGCGAGAACGCGGCCGACTGGCAGTGGGAAACCGCGATGGTCGACCGGCTCATCCCGCAGATCGACAGGCGCTTCCCCACCATCGCCAAGCGCGGCGCGCGGGCCATCTGCGGACTGAGCATGGGCGGGCATGGCGCGATGTACCTGGCGGCCAAGCACCCGGACCTGTTTGTGGCCGCGGGGACGATGAGCGGGGTGATGGACCTGACCGAGACCACGCGGAAGTACGAGCTGTCCCAGCGGCTGGGCACCTACGAGGAGCATCCGGAGAACTGGCGCGATCACAGCGTCGTGCACCTGGCCGACCGCTTTGTCGAAAACAAGCAGGCCCTGCTGATCGACTGCGGCATCGAGGATCCGTTCATCAACAACAACCGCGCCCTGCACGAGAAACTGCTCAAGCTCAAGGTGCCGCATGACTACGTCGAGCGGCCCGGCGGGCACACCCGGCCGTACTGGGCCAACGCCCTGCCGTATCATCTGCAATTCCTGACCGATCACATGGAGACAGGCGACGTGGAACTGGTCAGCATGACCGGGGCACCGGCAAAGGATGGCGTGCACGCGTACGCGGTGCGGGACATCGACGGCGGCACAATGGAGCTGTCCAGGTACGACGGCAAGGTGGTGCTGATGGTCAACGTGGCCAGCAAGTGCGGCTATACCAAGCAGTACACCGGCCTGCAGGCGTTGTACGAAAAGTACAAGGACAAGGGGCTGGTGGTGCTGGGCGTGCCGTCCAACGACTTCGGCGGGCAGGAGCCGGGCAGCGAGACCGAGATCAAGACCTTCTGCAGCACGAAGTACAACGTCAGCTTTCCCATGACCTCCAAGATGCCGGTCAAGAACGGCGACACGCAGAACCCGCTGTACCGCTACCTGTCGGAGAAGGCGGCCAACGGCGTGCTCGACGCGAAGGTGGCGTGGAACTTCAACAAGTTCCTGATCGGCAAGGACGGCAAGGTGATCGCCCATTACGAGTCGAAGGTCGCACCGGAGGATCCCGGCCTGGCGAACGCGATCGAAACCGCGCTGGGGATGTGAGCGGGGCCGGGACGCGCGGCGCGCGGGTGATGGCGCGGGCCTGATGTGGCTCATGCCTGGCCGCGGTTCCTTCCGACAATGCTGAGCATGGGGCGCAGACGGACGGACATCTGGCCGCGGGCCTGGCGGCGCAAGCCGGCGACCTTCGCGGTGCTGCTGCTGCTGGCGGCGGTGGTCGCGTGGGGGCGGCTGCACGCGCCGCTGGGCGGGGACCAGGAGCGCTACCACAACCGCACGTTCACCTGCGTGAAGGTGGTCGACGGCGACACGCTCGACGTGGCCGTGCCCGACGGCGACAAGCCGCACACGCGCATCCGGCTGTGGGGGGTGGACACGCCGGAGACGGCGCAGAGCCGCCGCGAGCCGATGTACTTCGGCCCGGAGGCGTCGGCGTTCACCCGGTCGCTGGTCGAGGGCCGGCCCGTGCGGCTGGTGCTGACCGGGCGGACCCGCGACAAGTACCAGCGGCTGCTGGCGTACGTGTA
>CAYVVX010000781.1:0-1935 GCA_964455315.1 uncultured Planctomycetales bacterium
GCGTTTTCTACTTCTGCCGCCCCACCACAAATCGAGCATGCTCCCGACGGTCTTCGGCGGCGGGTCCTAAAACCTTGAGAGCCGCCGTCGCCCGGTCCGAGGCTTCCCGGGCGGCCGCCCGGCTGGCCTCGATACCCACGGCCTCAGGATAGGTCTGCTTGCCTGCGGCGGCATCCTTGGCGACCGCTTTGCCCATGCTGGCGGCCTCACCGGTCACGTCCAGCAGATCGTCGGCGATCTGGAAGGCCAGCCCTAACTCCATACCGTACAACGCCGCAGCGTCGCTGCGGACACGGTCGGCCCCTGCACAGATCGCCCCCAGCCTGGCCGAGCGCTCCAGCAGGCGCGCGGTCTTGTAGCGGTGGATCTCCCGGACCAGGGCCAGGTTCGGCGGCAGCGTCTCGCTGAGAATATCGGTGGTTTGCCCCCCGATCATGCCCGCCCAGCCGGTGGCCCGGGCTAATTCGGCCGTCGCCGCCACCGCGATCTGCGGGTCGGGAATGCGGGTGGCCAGCAGCTCGAAGGCCAGCGCCAGCAGGGCGTCGCCGGCCAGGATGGCCACGGCCTCGCCAAATGCCTTGTGGCAGGTCGGTCGCCCGCGGCGGAAGTCGTCGTTGTCCATGGCCGGCAGGTCATCGTGCACCAGAGAAAAGGCATGCACGCATTCGACCGCCACCGCGGCCGGGGCGGCCTGCCGGGCGGTCCCGCCGCACAGTTCGCAGCAGCGGGTCACGATGAAGGGGCGGACCCGCTTGCCGCCGCTCTGCACCGAGTAGCGGACGGCCTCGGCGAGCTTCTCGGGCACCGGCGGGCCGGCGGCGATCATTTCGGCCATCACCGGGTCAAAGCGCCTGGCGAAACCCGCCAGAAGGTCGGCGATGCTGATAGAGGTCGAAGGGGTCGGGGATGCCATAGCGTGCCTGTCGGAAACCGGGTCGCCGTCCCGCAACGGCGAAGGGAGGAAGTATATCGCCGCCTGCGACCGGGGGGAAGCGTCCCGGCGTCGACAAGCCTCCTGGCCGCCAGCATAATGCCCGTGCAATCTACCCCGCCCGAACCCGGCGTCGGGCGGCGTCTCCGGCATGACCCGGCCACAGGGAAGCGTCATGTACTGCCCGCAGTGTGGGGTTCAACTCGACGAAGGCATGGGACAGTGTTCGCATTGCGGGGAGGAGATGCCCCTGCCCCCGTCGGTGATACCGCTGCCGCTCAGCTACTCGACCTGCCCGCACGTTCCCAATTACCTGGTGCATGCCATCGTGGTCACCGTGCTGTGCTGCCTGCCGGCAGGCATCGCGGCGATCGTATACGCCGCCCAGGTCAACTCCAAACTGAACGCCGGCGACTACGGCGGCGCATTGGCCTGTTCTCGGAAAGCGAAGAAGTGGTGCTGGATCAGTGCCCTGTCGACCGGGGTCATGGTGCTGTTCTCGGTGCTGATCGGGTTCCTCGAGGACAGCCTGTAGACCGGGCCCGCGAGAGCCCGGGACGATCACGTGCGGCAATGTCCGCTTCGCCCGGGTATCGACCCGGTGTTTTTCCTGAGGTATAGTTCGATGCATTGCATCGCTCTCATCGGCGCGGCCGCCGGAGAGACCCTTCCCACCTCTTGCTGGAGACGCTCATGCATTGCCCACACTGTGGAGCTCAGATTCCAGATGGAGCGGCAACGTGTTCTCAGTGTCACCAACCGCTGATGCCGGCACCGCAGCCCATGCAATACAGCAACCAGCCCAACGTTCCCAACTACCTGGTCCAGTCCATCCTGGTCACCATCTTCTGCTGCCTGCCCTTCGGCATCGTCGCCATTGTCTTCGCCGCCCAGGTCAACTCCAAGCTCGCGGGGGGAGACTTCGCCGGGGCCACCGAATCCTCGAACAAGGCCAAGATGTGGTGCTGGGTGAGTCTTGGCTGCGGCCTGGCCGCCACCTTGAT
>CAYVVX010000781.1:1945-2560 GCA_964455315.1 uncultured Planctomycetales bacterium
CGTCGGCGGGTTGGCGAGCACCTGAAGGGCGCCGCTTGCCAGCAAAGTGAGCGGTGTGGTAAGCAGGCCTCGGGGACTGCCGGGAATCAGGATTGTCCCGCATCCAGGGGGCGTCTATGCATTGTCCGAACTGCGGAGCCCGGAATTCAGATGCGGACGGGTCGTGCGCTCAATGCGGCCGACAACTGCCGACCGTTCAGCAGCCGCTGCCGTACTACGTCCGCCCGGAGATTCCCAACTACCTGGTGCACTCCATCCTGCTGACCGTCCTGTGCTGCCTGCCGTTCGGCATCGTGGCCATCGTGTACGCCGCCCAGGTCAACTCCAAGCTGCAGCTTGGGGATATCGCCGGCGCCACCGAAGCGTCCAACCAGGCCAAACGCTGGTGCTGGATCGGCTTCATCTGCGGTCTCGTGCCCCTGCTCCTGTATGGGCTGTTCTGGATCGTGTTCGTGGGTGCGGCCATCTTCCTGGGGTGAGGCTCTGCTGATGTCATCGCCGCAGGCAAACTCCTGGCCGCGCCGAACCACGCTCCGTCGGGCGGCAGCCGCGGTGGTGGTGGCTTCAGGATTACTCATCCTCTACCGATTCGAGCCCTCCGAAAGCAGCCTGTTT
>CAYVVX010000782.1:0-1896 GCA_964455315.1 uncultured Planctomycetales bacterium
CGTCAGGGAGCTTGCCGGCGTCGTTGCGAATGTCCGGCGGGGGCGGAACGGCGGCGCTGTTCGTCGGCACCGCCGGCGGCGCGCCGCCGGCCGCGGCCCGGGCCGCTTCGGCGCGGTGGCGGGCTTCCTCGGCCTGGCGCATGGCCCGCTCGCGCATGGTCTCGTTCTGCCGGTTGATGGTCGGACTCGGGCGGCTGGTCGCGCCGCGCGGCGACATGTTCTTGCGTGGTGGAGCCAGCACCGGCTCATCGCCGGTCGGCGCGCCGGGCGCCGGCCTCGGCGCCGCGGGGGCCTCGGAGGATACGGCCGGCGCCGGCTGGGTGGCCTGCACCTCAACCGCTTCCTGGGCCCAGGCCGCCGCGCTCATCGCCAGCGCCGCGCAGGCGGTGGTGATGCGGGCAACGATGTTCAGGGAGAATCGCTTTGCCATTTGCCTGACCTCCGAATCGCTCATCGGCTGGGAAAGCACCGACCAGCGGAAGATGTCTCGAAGCGACGGCGCCACGCCGCACGGACTCCAGGGTTGTACCCTGTGCGGCGGGGTTTGCAAACCGAGCCCGCGCCGCCCGGGCGCCTGTCCTGCACCATGCGAGACGCCTGTCTCGCGGATCCACGATCGCGTTACGTCGACGAAACGACGGGCGGGCGACCCGGGCTCGCGACGGCGAATAGCGGATCTGACCGCAGCCGTCCGAACCCCTGCGTCACCCCGGCTGCTCGCTTATACCCGCGAGCCGCGCCTGGAGTTTCATCAATGCGTCGTAGATCACCGGATCGTCGTTCGCGGTCAGAACGCGACCGGTCTTGAGCGTCTCACCCACCGGGTGAAAACGCCGCGTGCCCCGCTTCTCCGATACCGCGCCGCGCGGGTGCACGAAAACCAGGGTTCCACCATATAACACGTCGCCGACCTCCACGCGCACGTCCGGCGCGTTCGGATTGGTCGGATTCCTGAGCACCACCTGCTGGCCGCGCGGGGAGCTCAGCACGCTGACCAGTTGCAGATCCGCATCCGGCGGCGGCGGCTCCGGCATGGTCGTGAATGTCCACAACTGGCCGGGGATCACCACCTCGACCGGTTCCGGCTTCTTCGCCGGGGCGATTGCCACCGCAGGCTGCGTCGCCGTCCCCTCGGTCATCGCCGGTTGCGTCGCACCGGCAGGCTGCGTCGCCGGCGCTTCCGCCATCGCCGGAGCGCTCGCGGCCGCCTCGGCGGGCTGCGAGGCCGGCGGCTCCTCGGGTGTCTTGTAGCTGATCTCGTCGATCCGCCAGTAGTAGGTGGTACTGAACTCCAGGTTGTCCTTGACCAGGATCACCCCCGGCTGCTCGCCTTCCAGCGGCGGCGGGTTGGTGGTCCCGAAATAAATGCGATGCTTCGTGGCCAGGTGGCCCGGCGTCCAGCGAAGCTGCGTGCTGATCGGGATGTTGGTCGCCCCGGGCGCCGGGTTCGGATTCTGGGCCGCGCCGGGCGGCGGAGGCGGCGGCGGGGGCGGCACCGGCCCCTGCGGCGGTGTCACCACAACCGCCCGCGGCGGCTCGAACCAGGTTCTGGCCAGCTTGTCATACTGATCTGCCAACGCAAGCAACGTCCGCTCGACCGGCTTCCGCTCCTCGGGCTTGAGCTTGGCCGGCGTGATCTTGGGAACCACCTTGGTTTCCGGCAGCAGCAGTGTCTCCACCTTGACCCGGAAGGTGATCTGGCCGCGGAACTCGCGATCCGTCCGGCTTTTGCCGGTCTGTTCCAGCTTGGGCTCCAGGGTCAGTTCCCTGATTCGCAGCAGATAAGGCGTCCGGTGCATCTCGAACAGCAGGGCCCGCACCTGCTCCACCGGGCCCGTCCCCTGGAGCGACGCCCCCAGCACCCGGCCCCCTTCCTTCAAGCCTCCGGTGGCCGGC
>CAYVVX010000782.1:1906-2553 GCA_964455315.1 uncultured Planctomycetales bacterium
CGGCACGCCGACGGTGATGTCGACCTTCTGTTGCAGGCCCGCCTTATCGGCCAGGGCGTACAACTCGTTGCGCAGCAGGGTGACCGCCTCGTTGGGATTCATCGACAGCGTCTGCGCGCCCACGTCGCGCCAGGCGGCGGAATCCTTGACCAGCTTGCCTTCGGCCCGGGTCAGGTCGGCGAGCTTTTTCTCCTTCGAGCTGCGCTCCTGCTTGAGCGCCTCGATGGCCCCGAAGTATCCCTTGCGCATGGTGTTCCCGGCCAGAAACACCAGCGCGGCACCCACGATCCCCAGCAGCAGTTTCTCGCGTGAGTTCACCGCGACCTCCGGTTCTTCGGCTGGGGGATGAGATCCTTGATCTGCACGGTCACCCGGTCCTGGTAGCGATACTTCGGGTCGTCGCTGTTCTTCAGGTCACCCGGCACCGCGGTGTAACGCTGGTCGCCGTCGGGATCCTTGATCTGCCGCACCCTGGCCACGAAGTCCGTGCCCTGCTCTTCGTCCACCGCCACCATGCTCACGTCGAACTTCCCCGGGGCGGTGAATTTCAGCTCGGTCAGGTGGGCGTTCGCGGCGTCCGGAAACACCGCGGCCCGCCGCTGGATCTCGTCCAGGACGACGAGGCCCCTCAGGTCGGCCAGGGCCAG
>CAYVVX010000783.1:0-2553 GCA_964455315.1 uncultured Planctomycetales bacterium
CCCGGAGCGCAGCCTGCGCAGGTGATACCTCCGCCGATGCCGCCGGGTCCGCTTCAGGTACAGCTCGCGGGGAATGCCGTCCACCTCCAGCCGCAGCCGCAGCACGTCGCCGTCGGCATGCACGGCGACCGGCGAGCCGGCGGCGTCGCGCAGGAAGCCTTTCAGCGTGGTCAGCCCGATGGCGGCCAGCGCCGACCGCCAGGGTTCCTCAATGTGTAATCGTGTTGCCAAGGCCGCTCCATCGCCACGCAGGGAATCCGAATGCCGCCGGTTCACGGCGGGCCTGTCTCCGGGGTCAGGATAGCGACGATGCAGGCCGCGGAGAAGGTGGCCAGGCTGCCCAGGATCATGGCCTGGATGCCGAGCTGGGCCAGATCCTTGCGCCGCTCGGGGGCCATGGCCCCGATGCCGCCGACCTGGATGCCGATGGAGCTGATGTTGGCAAAGCCGCAGAGGGCGTAAGAGGTGATGATGTAGCTTCGCGGGCTGAGGACCGGCTCGCCCTGGGTGGCGGCCAGGCTGGCGTAGGCGATGAACTCGTTGAGGAAGGTCTTCTCGCCCAGCAGTTGCCCGACGAAGATGCATTCGTCCGGATGGATGCCCATCAGCCATGCCAGCGGCAGGAACAGCCGGCCGAAGATCATCTGCAGCGTCCAGGGCGTATTCGCGCCAAGCTGCACACTGGCAAATCCGAGCATCATGTTGGCCAGCGCCACCAGGGCGATGAACACGATCAGCATGGCCCCCACGTTCAGCGCCAGGGTCAGCCCCTCGGTGGTGCCGCGGGTGGCGGCGTCGAGGGTGTTGGCGTCGATCCTGGGCAGCTCAATGCGGGCGTCGCCGGCGGTGCCGGGCTGCCCGGATTCAGGCAACGCCAGCTTGGCGAACATCAGCGAGGTCGGAGCGGTCATGATGCTGCTGGTCAGCAGGTGGGCCCCGATGTTGGGCACCAGGTCCTTGAGCATGCCCATGTACGCCAGCAGCACCCCGCCGGCGGTGTTGGCGAACCCGCCGACCATTACCGCCATCAATTCCGAGCGGGTCATGCCCAGCAGGTACGGGCGGACCATCAGCGGCGCTTCGGTCTGGCCGACGAAGATGTTGCCCGCGGCGGCCATGGTCTCGGCGCCGCTGGTTTTCATGGAGAAGGACATGACCCTGGCGAATCCGCGCACGATCCACTGCATGACGCCGAGGTGGTAGCCGATGGCCATCAGTGCGGAGAAGAAAACGATGGTGGGCAGGACGCGCAGAGCGAAATAGCCGCCGAGTTGCACCATGCGCTGCCCGTCGGGGATGGACTGGCCGTCCCGTGCCGGGTCGGGAATGACCACCGGCAATGCCATCTTCCCGAAGACGAACTCGGCCCCGGTGTCGGAGGCCTCCATGATCTTGACGAAGCCGTCGTTGACCTTGCCGAAGAACCAGTGCCCGGCGTCGGTCTTGAGCACGCACAGGGCGAACAGGAGTTGCAGCCCCAGCCCCCAGGCGACCACCCGCCAGCGGATCGCCCGGCGATTGGCGCTGAACAGGTACACCGCTCCGATCATCACGATGAGCCCGATGATCGGCTGGATCCGTCCCATGGAGACCATGGGCGGACATGATCGGGGCACGGGGGAGCGAACACAAGCCCAAGGCGGCGCGTGATCAGGCGGCAGGCTTCAGACTGCGGGGTGCACGGATGGAGCCGGGAGGCTCGCAGCGGCCGATGCCGCCGCCGGCCATCTCGCTTGAGCGCGGGGTGATCGCGTGTGTGACGAGCCCGTAAGTGCCGCGGCGCCTGCCGCCCGGGCGCGATCGCCGGACGGCAGGCCCTCCCATAGCTCATGGAAACGGCTTCCGTTTACGCCGTCTCGATCTTGATGGCTTCCGAGGGGCAGCTCTCCACGGCGGACAGGATGTCCGCGCTCTGTTCGGACAGGAATGCCGGGTCGTTGTTCCTGACTTTGGCCTTGTCGTCGTCCATCTCGAAAACCGCTTCACACTCAGTGACGCACTGCTCGCAGGAGATGCATTCGTCTTCCACAATGGTGACCCTGGTGACCTGGGACATCCTGTCGTCCTTTCGTTCAGTCAGCAAAAACAGCCCAAACCGATGGCGGGGCAAGTTGCAAAGCTCGTGCCAGCGGCTTGCAGATCGCGGAGAGCCGCTCGCGGGGAGGGCGGAGGGTCTGCGGGCGGGCCGGAGAGGGGGCGGCCCGTGTCACGCTGGGCCACCTGCCGCGCGGTGGGCGTGAAATGGCACAGCGCCGGGGGCGGCCGCAAGGCGTGCGGCGGTCGCCCCCGGAGGCGGGTAAAGCGCGGGCCCGGTGCTTGCATGCGGAACGGCCGGCAGGGGCCTCCCCACGGCGAAGCAGGGCCGGGCGCTACCTGTGTGAGGGGAGCTCGGCCACGCGGATGTTGCGGAAGCTCAGGTCGGTGGTTGGATCGTGCCCCTGCAGGCTGATGCAGCCGGCGTCGAGGTAGAGGCCTTTGCGGGCGGTCGGCGCCGGGTCGCGCTTGTCGATCACGTCGGCGGTCTGGAAGCCGTTGATCCAGGTGGCGATGTGC
>CAYVVX010000784.1:0-2547 GCA_964455315.1 uncultured Planctomycetales bacterium
CGGTCATCTTCACCACCACCGTCGAGGGCACCGAGGAACTCATCGACGGGTGTTCGGACGCTCACCCGCTGATCCACCGCTGCATCCACCTGAAGTTGACCGCGCAGGGGTTCGCCAAAACCGCCGCCGAGCGCTGCCGGCAGATCGCGGAGCGGGAGGGTCTGGACGGCCAGCCCATCGAGGCCTACGTCAAGCTCATGCACGCCCACGGCAACAGCCTGCGGGCCGCGCTGCAAGCCATCGAGGCCGGCGAGATGCTCGGCTGATCCCCCGAACCCGCAGGACCGGGCGGGTAGCGCCGCCCGAGCCTGTCGGTTCCGGTGACGTGAGCCGGAAGGCGCCCAGCGGTCGCAGGCCAGGGCCCGCAGCAGGCATCGACCGCCGGGCACGCCATGTAAGTTACTTGCCCGGGCCAGGTGCCCGGGACAGCCAGGAGAATCAGCCATGACAGGCAAGCATTCGGCCATCTACGTCCGCGTGTCCACCACCGGGCAGGACCACGCCAGCCAGCTCCCCGACCTGGAGAAGTGGGCCGCGGCACACGACGGGCCGGTGGTCTGGTACAAGGACAAGTTCACCGGCAAGACGATGGAGCGCCCGGCGATGGTCAAGCTCATGGACGCCCTCAACGCGGGCAAGCTCGACCGGATTGTGGTCTGGCGCCTGGATCGGCTGGGCCGCACGGCCAAGGGGCTCTGCGCCCTCTTTGACGACCTCCGCGAGCGCAAGGTGGATCTGGTCAGCCTCCGGGACGGCTTCAGCCTCAACTCGCCCGCCGGCAGGCTGCATGCCCGCATCCTGGCCAGCGTCGCCGAGTACGAGACCGAGGTTCGCGCCGAGCGGGTACGCGCCGGACAGGCGGCAGCACGGGCCAAGGGGAAGCGCTGGGGCGGCTCCAAGCCCGGGCGCTACGCCAAGGTGAAGCCCGAGCAGGTCGAAGCCATCCTGCGCATGCACACCGCCGGCGAGGGCATCAGCCACATCGCCCGGGTGACGGGCCTGTCGCGGCCGAGCATCTATCGGGTGCTGAAGAATGAGGGGGTGAGTGAGCCGCAGGTTCAGCAGCCGGTTTGAGCATGGGATTTGTGCCGGCGGGGAGTGGCACCGTCGGTACTGGTACTGAAACCCCTGTCGGTGGGGTCGGGAGTGGGGGTTTCGGTTCCGGAGCCAGTGGTGCCAGCCTGGGAACGCGCGTGGGGCTGAGGAGATGGGCCAGGTCAACCCGACCGTGCCGCCCGCCGCCAGAGGATCAGCACCAGCCAGAACATGAAGACCTGCACCGGCAGGTCGATATCGTCCGGGAGGTCGATGGTGGTGGTTCGGCTCCAGAAAGCAGGTTCAATCGTCCCGACCCGCGTCGAGCCTTCGGTCAGGCCGAAGCCACGAGTGGACAGCGCCAGGGCTTTCAGTTGAAACCGCCGGTTACCATACTGCACCACGAACGACCGGAAGAACGCGCTAGGCTTCTCGGCCACCGCCAGCACGCCCAGGTCCGACGTCATCACGAATCGACCGGACAGCCAGCCCTCGCGGCTCACCTCGTAGCGAATCCCCTCGACTCGAAGCTCGGCCCTCTCGCCAGACCACGCCATCGACACGTCGGCGATGAGCCGGTCCGCCTGCGATACCGTGAAGTTCCAGGAGAAGATACTCTTGGGGACCGCCTGCAACATGATCAGAACCCCTCGTGCGAAGCCGGTTTCACCCCAGGAGTGCTCGCCCGGGCTACGTGCGCCAGCTGAAGCCCCGTCGCTCATTCCGGCGGCTGTCGTCGCTTCATTTGCTCCAGCACGCCCTCCAGCACCGCCGTCTGCCGGACGGACTCCGCAATCGCCTCAGCCTGGAGCATCACCTGGCATCGCCAGCATCGCAACACCGCGGCCAGACCAATCGCCCCCGGCGAAATCAGAAGCAGCGCCAGCCCGAGGAACTGGTTGCCACCGGGCCCATCAATTGCCCCCAAGCCGAATAACCCGGCGAGTATGCCCGCTCTGATTGCTCCCCCCTCGATCTGTTGCGGAAGCTTCAACACCCGCCCTATGGGCTCGTTGTTCGGCATGTCAGTTCCTCATGTTACTTGGTGCCAAGTCCTGACCTGGCCGATTCTCGCGCTTTTCCTCCCGTTCTACAACCGCCGTCCCGCACTCCGGACACACCGTCTGCCCGCCGCTGGTGACATCGTAGCCGCAGGTCAGGCAGAGTCCGCGACGCAGCGGGCCCGTGCGACCGCGCCAGCCGTCGGAGGTCCGCTCCAGCCATTCCGGATTCCCGGCGCAGTGGGCGACAGAGGGCCGCAGGCAATGGCATTCGCTGCCCGACTTCACAGCAGTACGAACGTGATGCCCTCGTTGTAGCGATTCAGATCCGCGTCCCGGCGCAGCTCCGGGCACTCCTCCAGCAGCGGCCAGGCCGCTTCCTCCGACGCGGCCCACTGCTCCCCGGTCACGAAGGAGCGGATCTTGCCCTCCTTCTGCCGTTTCCGCAATGAGCTGCGAAGGGCACCTCGCAGGCTGCCGCCGAAGCCGGATGAGCCGTAGCCGTGGATGA
>CAYVVX010000785.1:0-2546 GCA_964455315.1 uncultured Planctomycetales bacterium
GGGGATGACTCGGAAGTTGTCGAAGGCCTTCTGGCCCCACTTGAGGAACTCGTAGCGTTCGCGATTGCGGCTGAACTCCATGCGGCTGTTGATGGTCAGGGCGTCGGCCGAGGCGAAGGCGTCCACCTGCACGGAGTGGTCGATGACCAGGTCACACGGCACCAGGGGGTTGATCTTCCTGGCATCGCCGCCCAGGCGCTTCATGGCTGAGCGCATGGCCGCCAGGTCGACTACCGTGGGCACGCCGGTGAAGTCCTGGAGCACGACCCGCCCGGGTTTGAGGGGCAGTTCGACCTGCTCGGGGTTCTTCGCGTTCCAGGCGGCGAGCCGCTGGACGTCGTCGGCGGTGACCTCGAAGCCGTCAGTGTTGCGCAGGGCGCTCTCCAGCAGAACCTTGATGGAGAACGGCAGGCGGTCGACGTGGCCGATGGACTGCTCGGCCAGCCTGGCCAGACGGAAGATGGTCACGCTGCCCGCCTGGGTCGTGAGGGAAGTTTCGGCCGCGAACGGATTCACCTTTTGAGAGGAGGGCATGAGCTTTCACCTTGTCGTGATGAGGGTTGAGCCGGGGTTTATCCCGGGCGGTTGGCGCCGCGTCCAGGACACCTGAAAGCGCGCCGGCACCGTCAGGCAAGCTGTTCAGAGGGAGAATAGCGATTCCGTGGCCGGATGCCAACCGGTGAAGGTTGTTTTCAAAAGTGGCAGGAAATTTGTAATTGCTCGCAACGAAATGGGGTGGTAGTGGTACTAATTAAGTGAGCGCGGGCGGCTGCCAATCGACCCCTCCAAAAGGGCGGAGGTCAGCAGGGTGCCCACCCGGCTCGACGTGGATCGGAGCCGGGCGCGGGTTGCGTGTCATGGTTCCGGGACACCGCTTTCCCTCCAGATCCCTTGGTGTTGACGGCGGACCGGGGTGCCGCCGTTGCCCGGCGGGTGCGCGGGGCGGAGGGCGTGGCGGTGGCTGAGCCCGTGCGCGGTACGCGGGAGGATGCCGATGAAGGCGGCCCCTACACCATGGCAGGTGGTGGCGACGATGATCACGTGCGGCCTGGCCGGCCTGGTCATGGGCCATCCCGCCGAATTGCCAGCGCCGTTGCGACTCCCGGTTCAGCGGGCCGTGGACTATGCCGCACGGGTGTGGCTCTGGACCTGGGATGAGCCGGCCGGCGCGCTGGACGATTCCTTCCAGCCGTGGGGCGAGCCCGACCTGGTGGCTGCGCCGCTCGCGGTCCCGGTTGGCCTGGATCATCCCTGACGCGTCGCCCGCGTTCCGACCGGCGGCGGGTCCGCCCCCGGTTCCATTCTTTGATTCCACAACTCATCCCCAGCACACCCTGGATTCCACATGCGGCCAGGTCGTGCCCGCTGCGCAGCGCTGTTATCGGACGGTGGGCGGCCGGATTCCGTGCCGGTCATGCCCGCCGGGGTGCATCCAGGATGCCACATTCACGCCGGGAACCGCTCCCACAGCCCTAATAATGGCGGTTTCATGCCCTGGCGGTCAGGATTCCCGCCCGCGGCAGGCGGCGATTCCCGCGCCGCTCGCCCTCATCCCGCAGGCCGATAAATGCCGACAGAAGAGGGATTCCCCGGTGGCTGTGCCGCCCGGGTGAGGTATGGAGTTCCGGCGATCGGAGGATCGCCGCTTGCTGGGAAGCTCTGGATGAGCGTTGATCCTCAGCAGGAAACCCTGCGCCTCTGCTGGTGTTTTCGATTGCCGCGCTGACCGCGGCCGTGTGGCGCATGCGCCCCGAGCCGGTCGTCCCCTCCTTCGAGGAGGTGTACGCCAGGGCCGCCTCCCTGCACGAGGCGGCGCTGTACACCGAAGCCAGCGACTACATCGAGAAGCTGCTCGCCGATCCGATCCTCACGCCGGAGGAGGCGGGGCGTCTCAAGCTGCTCCTGGCCCGCACCATCTACGACTTCGAGCGCAACAACGTCATTCACGGGCAGGGCAACGCCGGCAGAGTGGTCAGCCATGCGGCCGAAGCCGAGGCCGCGGGTCTGACCCTGGACGCATCGAGCCACCAGATGTGCGCGGTCGCGCTGGAGTGGCTGAAGCGCCCGGAAGACGCACTGGGCAGGTATGACCAGGCCATCGCGCTGCTCCCGGCGGACGACGTGGGAACCTGGCGGCTGCGCCGTCGGGCCCTGGAGATTCAGCAGACCATCGGCGGCATGGAGGCGGGCCGTCTGCATGAGGCCCTGGACACCTTCCTGACCTCAGGCGGCCCGGACGAGGAGCTGAGATTCTGGGCCGCCGAACAGAAGGTCGAACTCTACGCCCGCGAGGATCGGCATGCGGATGCCGCGCGGTTCCTGGCGGAAAGCGCGGCGATGTTCGATCAGCCCGGCTTCCGGGCGGACTTCGCCTATCTGCGCTCGTTGTCGCTGTACCGGGTCGGACAGTTGGACGATGCCGAGCGGCAGCTCCGGCAGATGCGGGACTGGGCCGAGAGCTCCGGTCCCGGTCATCGCACCTACGCCCGGGCGACCTGGCTGCTGGGCAAGGTGCTGCAGGCCATGGAGCAGCCGGAGACAGCGCT
>CAYVVX010000786.1:0-2541 GCA_964455315.1 uncultured Planctomycetales bacterium
CCGCTGCTGTATACCACCGCGCTGATCACCGCCATGCTGGCCACCGCCCCGGCGCTCCAGGTGCGTGCGGTGCCTGCCGGCGTCGCATCCCGGGGGAACGGGCATGGCTGAACCGACACCTCTGGTCACGTTCATCATCCCCACGCGGAACCGGTGCGAACTGCTCGACCACGTGGTGGCGGCGCTGTCCTCCCAGACCGCCGCAGCGAGGATCGCCGAGATCATCATCGTGGACAACTGCTCCACCGATGATACCGAGGGCCACGTGCGGGCCCTGGCCGCGCGCTCCAGCCTGCCGCTGCGGTATCATCGCATGGCCGTGGACCGCGGGCCGGCCTGTTCGCGCAATGCCGGGGCCCGGCAGGCATCGACGCCGTTCATCAGTTTCGTGGACAGCGACGTCTGCCTGAATCCGGATTGGCTCGAAATCGCCTTGCGGACGCTCGAAGCCGATCCGGCCGTGGGCGTGATCGGCACCAAGCTCCTGTACTTCAGCAGTCCCGACCGGGTGAACTCCTTTGGGGGCCAGATCGGGCTCATCGGTCTCGCCTGGGATCATGCGGAAGCCGGCCACGCGGCGGATGTGCAGCAGCCATTGGACTGTCTCTGGGCTCCGACCGCCGCCGTGCTGATGCGCCGCGAGGTGTTCGAGCTGGCCGGTGGTTTCGACGAGCGGTTTTACCTGTTCTACGAGGATTCAGACCTGGGCTGGCGGATCAACCTGCTGGGATATCGCTGCCGATGTCTGCCGGACGCCGTGGCCGTGCATCGCGTGGGGGACGGAAGCGGGCCGCTGCCCGACTACCTCATGTTTCACCAGTGCAAGAACCGGCTGCGGTCGCTGATCAAGAATTACGGTGCGGGGAACCTGGCCCGCTACCTGCCCGCCTACCTCGGATACGCCTCGCTGGATTCCCTGGTGCGCGGTCCGCGGCTGCCGAAACTCAAGGCGCTGTTCTGGAATCTTGCCCGCCTGCCGGAGACACTACGTGAACGGCGCCGCGTACAGGCCCATCGCCGGGTATCCGACGGACGGCTGCGCCCGTTGTTTGCGCCCCGCTGGTTTCCTCCGGTGGCCGTGAATGGCCGGCGGTATCGGGGGCTTGGGGGGGTGGTGGTGGCCGATAAACCGACGACGGTGCCGGGATCGACGGGCCGATGACACCGCTCAGGCAAAAGGAGCGAAGGGATGCAACTCACCGAAACACGAACGCGACAACTCATGCTGATCCTGGCCGCCACGCTGGTGACCAGCGGCTGTGAAAACCAGGGCTCTTCCAACGCGACCCTCGCGGCCGCAGCTCCGGCGGAGGGCAACCTGATCGCCAACCCGGGTTTCGAGCAGGGCGGGGATGGTGCGCCCGCCGGCTGGACCTTCGAGGAGCGGGTGCGCTCCAAGGGTAAGTTGCGGCAGGTCGGCTCGCCGGTGCACGAGGGCGTCAAGGCGCTGCGCCTGGAACCGAATTCAAAGAATGCCGATGGTGTCCACCCGCTGGCGGTCGGACAGGGCTTTCCGATCGACGCCTATCGCGGCAAGAAGCTGGCCCTGTCCGCCTGGCTCGGAGCCGAGGGGGGCACTACCGCGGTTGCCGGTCTCTACACCATCAAGCCCGACGGCTCGATCGTACAGTCGGCGCGTCTCACCCAGATCGCGGCCGGCAATGAACTGTCCCGGCATGACACGACCCTGGACATCCCGCGGGAGACGGATGCGATCATCCTGGTGTTGGCCTGCGCCGCCAACGGAACCGATGGCGCCGCGATCTTTGACGACGTGAGTGTGAGCATCGGCTCCGGGGATACCGCGACTGTGGCGACCCCCGCGGGCGAGCCGCTCAAGGCCAGGGTGAAGGTTGATGCGACCGGGCAGATCAGGCGCATTCCCAGCACGCTCTACGGCACCAACATCGAGTGGATTTACGACGGTTACGGCCTGTGGGACGGCCAGCGCAACGCGCTCACCCCGGAGCTGGTGGACCTGACCCGCGAGCTGCATCCATCGTTGATCCGCTTCCCCGGCGGCGTCTTTGCCGACTTCTATCACTGGCGCGACGGGGTCGGCCCGCGCAACGCCCGGAAGGAAACCCGCCACACCCCCGGCGCCGCCACCTCGCGGCACAACTTCGGCACCGATGAGGCTCTCGACCTGGCCCGACGCGTGGATGGTGAGCTGCTCATTACCGTCAACGCCGGCACCGGCACACCGGCCGAGGCGGTCGACTGGATCCGGTACGTCAACAAGGGCGGCAAAACCGTCGTCCGCTACTGGGAGGTGGGCAACGAGATCTACGGCGTGGACGAAAGTCCCGCCACCAAGGAGGTGTCCATGCCTCCGGACAAGTATGCCGCCCGATTCGTCGAGTTCGCCAAGGCCATGCGCGCCGCCGACCCGCAGATCAGGATCGGCGCGATCGGTAACGAGCCGTACGGCCGGTACAAGATGAACGGTTACCCCGGCTGGAACCGGGAGGTGCTGATCCGCGGCGGCGACCTCATGGACTTCTTCGCCATGCACAACGCCTACGCCCCGCTGATGTTCGT
>CAYVVX010000787.1:0-2536 GCA_964455315.1 uncultured Planctomycetales bacterium
TCAGGTTTGAGAAATCGGATATCGGATACCAAGGCAGACCCGGGGATTCTGACCAGATCCGGGATCCGAGGTTTGAGTTCCCGGCTTTGGGCGGTGCGGGGGCGCACCGGGGGCTGCCCATTCCGATTGTGGTTGCGTGATACCCGGGCTGCCAATCCTTCACTCCCGGGCTGAAACCGCCCCCCGGATACGCTACGATAGGAGGGAGTCGCGGGCCTGGAGTCTTTCGCATTCCCGGGGAGGGTTGCCGCTGATGCTGAGCCGTTTGCTGTCGGGCTGGATGGCCCTCATGATCGCCGCCGTAGGGGCGGAACGCGCCGGCGCCCAGACCTGCGGCCGGCCGGCGTCCGAATGTGCCGGGACGCTGCACTGCGGCGGGCAGTGGGATTTCGAGACCGGCTTCTATATCACCGACCACGCCCTCGCCGGGCAGTGCCAGGGGCCTCTCACCGGGGGTAACGTGTTCTGTGTTCCGCCCGACAAGTGGGCCCAGGTCGGCAACGGCTGGACCCACTGGGCATCGTTTCCAACCTGGGCCACCGGCGGCTTCTGGGGCGTCTGCTCGTTCAACGAGAACAAGAACTGCGACAACGTCTTCCGCGGCAACCGGTCGCAGGAGCTGACCATGACCTGCGCCAACGGCGTGGGGGTGATCTACAAGCAGGCATCGGTGCCGGCCAGCCACGTCATCCGCGTCGAGGCGGACATGAAGTTCACGCCCAACGGTGACTGGGTGGACGTCGAGCACGCCATCGGGATCGATCCGTCCGGCGGAACCAATCCCGCGTCGCCGGCCATCCAGTGGACGCAATGGCAGCAGCAGACGCCTTCGCCACCGCAGGCCGGCGGGGTGTTCAACCGCGGAACGGCCCAGGCCGTCTCGCAGGGATCGACGATCACGGTGTTCATTCGCCAGCGGGCCTTCGAGCCGCCCTGCGCCGGTCAGACCTTCATGATCGACAACGTCAAGGTGTTCGACGCCGGCGCATCCGGGCCCTTCATCGAGCTGATGCCGAGCACCATCGAGTCGATGATGATGGCCGAGACGGCGCCGCCGGCACCGACCTTCAGCGTGCGCAACTCGGGGACCGGAGCGATGGCCTACACTATCGCGGATGATGCCGCCTGGCTGAGCGTGTCGCCTGCGTCGGGCAGTTCCTCGGGGAGTTCCAACACGCACACGCTGGTGATCGACGCCGGGACACTGTCGCCGGGGGTGCATCACGCGGTGGTCACGGTCACGTCAGCCTCGGCGCCGAACAGCCCGAAGACGCTGGCCCTGGCACTGACCGTGAACGCCAAGCCGGCCGACCTGGATGGCGACGGCGACGTCGACCTGGACGATTTCGGTCGCTTTCAGACCTGTTTCAGCGGCAATGGCCTGCCCTACGCTTCGGGATGCCGGCTCGCTGACCTGGACGGGGATGTGGATGTGGACACGGGCGACTTCGTCCTGTTTCACGGATGCATGAGCGGGAGCCGGGTGAATTCGCAGCCGGGTTGTCTGCCTTGAGGTTCATGCACATGCGCCTGGGGATGATCCAATGTGCCGGGGTGATGATGGGGCTGCTGCTGGCCGGGGTTCCCGCGCTGGGCGTGGACTTCCCGGTCACCATTCATCGCGGGAACGGGCTGGCCAACACCTTCGCCCGGCTCGAGCACGGGCTGCCGGTGAAGATCGTTTACCTCGGCGGAAGCGTGACCCAGAGCCCCGGCTGGCGCGACAAGGTCACCGCCTGGTTCACCGCCCGCTGGCCGGGGACGATCACGGAAGTGAATGCCGGCTGGGGCGGGACGGGCTCGCTGATCGGAGCCATGCGCTTCCAGCGGGACGTGATGATCCACGGTCCGAACCTGGTGTTCATCGAGTTCGCGGTCAACGACCTGCCCGAGGATCCGGTCAGCTTTACGGAGCGGAACTACGAGGGCATGGTCCGGCAGGGGTGGTCGCAGAATCGCTCGATGGATATCTGCTTCGCCGAGACCATCGCCTGGTACTCAGAGGCATCGTACCTCTCGGGGAACTATCCCAATCCGGTGCTGGCCCACAACAACATCGGGGGCCATTACGGCATCCCCACCGTCAACATGGGCTGGGCGTTGTACCAGCAGGTGCTGGCCGGGACGCCGTGGACCAGCCTGGCCCCGGACCGCGTGCATCCCAACGACGCCGGTTCGACGATCTACGCCAACGCGGTGATCGGTTACCTGGAAAGCGAGCGGACGCGGGCCGGCGCGGTCGCGGGGCACCTGTGGCCTTCGCCGCGGAACAGCTTCCCCGTGACCGGCGGACAGATCACCGAGTTCAGCACCGTCCAGCCGCTGCCGTCGGGCTGGACGCTGAAGATCAACCAGTTCGGCGTGCCCAGCCTGATCGAGTCCTCAACGATTGGCGCCCAGGTGAACATCCCGTTCACGGGAACGGGCGCGGCAGCGAAGGTGATCATCGCGGCCGCGGGCGGGAACCTCTCCTACCGCATCGATGGCGGCGGGTTCCAGCCGGGCAATCTGCCGGCCAACGGCTTCGACTTCGTGT
>CAYVVX010000788.1:0-2533 GCA_964455315.1 uncultured Planctomycetales bacterium
TACATGCCGTCGGCCTCATCAGCCCAGCGGATATAGTCGATGGTGATGCTCGATTCGGACGTGCTGCTGTTGTTGCCCGCGCGAAGCTTGAGCTCGGGCGTCGACGTGGTGCTGCCCTCGTCGGTCCACCGGCCGACATAGTTGCCGTCCAGCCAGATCTCGCGATGCCAGGCACCGCTGCGGTTGACCGAGGTCACCTTGTAGGTGTGCCACTCGCCCAGGCCGATGTTGGTGAAGCCGTCGTTGTTCAGGTTGGTCTCCGCCCCGTCCGGACCGGTCTTGCCGGCATGCGCGCCCCAGGAGTAACGGCCGTTACGGAACCGCTGTTCGGCCCCCTCGTAGTACCACTCCAGGATCGCCTTGCGGTTGGTGCCGGGATAGCCGGCGTACTGCAGCTTCATGCCGGTCTGATCGCTGTTGACCACCGTCGCGCTGCTGTTGACCTTCATGCGCCACTCGATGGTGAACGCCGCGCCGGAGGCCAGCACCCACGTGTTCAACCCGTCCGTCGGGTCGTTCCACAGGAAACTGCCGCCCGATCCCTGCATGAACGAGTCGTTGAGCCGATCCCAGGAATTCCGCAACCCCGTGCCCGTCGGGCCGGTCAGGGTCAGCTCGCCGCCGGACACGGCCGTGGTGCCGCCGGTCGCGCCCTGCACCCATGACGGGCTGGCCGCACTCGGCAGAACATCGCAGTCGTAAACCACGTCCCAATCGATGGCCTGTGCCCGGGAAACCACACATGCCGTCGCCAGGACGGCGCATACCGAGACCGATTTCGTCGTCATGTCAGTAAACCTCCGCGACCTCTGGTGTAATAGAACCTGTCATGCGCTTCCCTTCGCTGGGCAGGTTTGGCTGTTTAGGGAGAGAAAGTCATCTAAATAATCATAACGTACTACCGGTGCTTTTCAAGAGTTAATCTCTATAAATTGGGGGGTGGGGGGTGGACACCCTAACAGGGGAGGTCCGGAGCGGACACCATCAATGGCGGTCATCAATGTTTAATGCAGATCATAAGCCGAATAAAGCAGATCGAAGATATCCGCATCGGAAACATCCGCGGACCTGCCTTCAAGCAGCGCTGTATCGGAGCAGATGAGAACCGTCTGCTGCGCCTGCGACACCGCCGGAGCCCCGTGGCTGCCCTTGACCAGGCCGGCGTCCAGCGGAATCTGACGTTCCGGCATCTTGATGAACAGCTCCACCGGGTCGTACCCCGGCTTGGCATGGATATCCACCGTCCGCGCAAATGGTGGCGCGGCCCCATCGTCATCCCACCAGTAATAGGTGAACCAGCAGTCCGCATCGCTCATCAGGACCACTTCGCCACAACGGGGATGGTCCATCCCCATCGCCGCCCGCGCTTCGCCCTCCAGCACCTGATCGATGCCGGCGACGCCGCGGAATACCTCGGCCGCGCGCTGGGCTTGCCCCGGTTTGGTAAACACGTGAGCACACTGGTGGTCAACCATCGCAAACGCGTCACTGCCCGCCAGGTCAAGGTACTCGCCGTCATCCTCCGCTCGGACCGCAAGAAGCCCCGCTTCACGCAGCAGCCGGTTCGGATGCACCGCGAACGTCACCGGGGTCAGGGCGTATTCACCGGCCACCATCCAGCGGACGTCGCCCCCGCCCGGCAGGGTTCGATAACGTTCGATGAGTTCCCCCACCACCGCGTCGAACTCGCCAAGCGCCGCCAGCGATTGCGGCGCGTCCGGCCCGAACTTCTGGGCCGCGTAGTCCAGGTGCGGAAGGTAGATGTAATGAAACCCGATCGTCTGCCGCTTCGCCAGCCACAGCGCCGCCTCGACGATCCACCGGGTCGACTCGATGTTGGCCAGCGGGCCCCAGTAGTGCTGAAGCGGGAAGTGGCCCAGCTCGGCCAGCATCTCCTGGTACAGCCCGTCCGGCTTCGAGTAACACCACAACTTCATGGTCCCGTCGGCCTCGTGGATCGGCGACGGGGTGACGATGTGATCCGCCGCGGCGCCCTTGATGTTCTGGGCATGCCAGACCGCCTGGGTCACCCCGGGCCGCTGCCGTTTGAGCCGCGTGAGGAAGCTCTCCGCTTCGATGACGTCATGCCGGCCCACCCAGAACTCCACCTGCTCCCGGTCGCGCCAGTAGAACCCGTTGGCGATCACCCCGTGCTCGCCCGGCCGTTTACCGGTCAGCATCGATGCCTGCACCGGCGAGGTCACGCAGGGAAAGGTGGGTGTAAGAGGTATGCTGCCCCCGCTTCCGGCCAGCGCCGACAGGTGCGGCGTCACTTCGGGATCGGCGATATCTCCGGGGCGCAGACCGGGAACTGACAACAGCACGACGCTGGGGCTCGACATCAGGGAATCCTCGTGCGCGTATAGTCCGACGAGCCGCTTCCCGCCGCGGCCGGCGTCGCCCGTCCCCCCCCCGAACCCCGTGGGGCGGGCCCCGCCCCGGGGGGCTTCGGGGGGGGGGGGCGCGCCCCCCCCCCCCCCACGCCGCCGAGCCGGTGATCCCCGGCGTCTTCTACCTCACTCACGTCCGCAAC
>CAYVVX010000789.1:0-2507 GCA_964455315.1 uncultured Planctomycetales bacterium
GCAAGGCCTGGCACATGTATGCCAATGACCACCGGGATGCCTTCCCCGCAAGCTGGGCGGGGGGCACCTGGAACCTTGTTTACGACTTCAACAAATTCTATTTCGACCGCCGCAAGCTGGGCGGGGACATCTTCATGTGCCCGACCTGGGAAGCGCTGATCGACCCCTCCGGCAAGCCCTACGGCTGGAACAACCTGTGGCCGATCACCTCTTCACATGGCAAGGCGGTGCTGACCGGTTACAGCATCTGGACCAATCTCATCACCGATCCGTACAAGTCCGACGGCAGCCTGGAATGGATCCCGGTCCGGGAGTATTCCCGCACCCGCCTGCCACCCTCAGCGGCGGGCACCTGGGCCGAGTATCTGGTGGACCAGAGACTCATTCCCCCGTGGTTGAACAAGTCCTCGGACATGGGCGGGCTGGTCCGCGACACCAACGTGACCAACGGCTGGTCCTTCATCAGAAAGCGATACTCGCCGTCCAACTTAGGCATGGCCTGGGACCAGGTCACGGCGAACCGCCAGCTCTATCCCGGCAAGGGCTTCCACCCGACCCTGGTCCGTCATTTCGGCAACAACGGCCCGACCGGCGCCAACGTGCTCTTCGGCGACGGCTCCGTCAAGTGGCGGCCCTTCAGCACCATGATTGAGGTCCAGCAGTCCACGGTACATTTCCAATACTACTGATGCGTTGCCGCGGCCAGGTCAGTCTACAATCGGCCGGCTCCGGGCCGGTCGCCGGGAAAGGGAATGAGAGGTTACTTACTAGACCATGCCTGGCTGGCGATGGCGGGCTTGGGGCTGCTGGTCTGCACAGCACGCCCGGCGCCCGGCGCCGCGGGGCGGATCCGCATCGAGGCGGAGCTCACCGACCAGCGCGTTTACCAGCGTTGCACGCCGGAGGGTGCTGATTTCGACATCACCGGCACTACCGAGCCCGCGCGGGACTGCCGGCTGACCCTGAGCGTGCTCCGCCGCGCCCAGCTCGTGGCCGGCTTCGAAGAAATCGACATCCCGCTGCGCTCGGAGGCGGATGCGGATACCGCCACCTGGTCATGCGGAGTCCGCCAACTGCCCGTCGGCGGTCCCTATCGTTTCGTCTTCAGGCTCGTGAATGCGGACGGCACGGAGCTTGACGCTGAGGACGTCGATGGTGTGCTGGTCGGGGATCTGTGGATTCTGGCCGGGCAGTCCAACATGGACGGCTGCGGCCTGCTGGCCGACGCGGAACCGCCGGACGAAATGGTTCATGTGCTGAGCCTGGCCAATGTCTGGCAGGTGGCCGAGGATCCCCTGCATGACTGCAATGAGGCGGCCTACCGGGTGTACCGCACGTCGTATGTTACGCCGACCGAGCGGCGGCCCGTGCCGCATAGGGCCCGGGGAACGTGGCCGACCTGGCCGGCGAGCCGCGGACCCAACGGTGCCGGCCTGGGCATTCCCTTCGGCAAGCGCGTCCATCAGGTCAGCGGCGTGCCCATCGGCCTGCTGGCCTGCTCGCTGGGGGGAACCACCCTGGAACAGTGGAGTCCGCGGCACAAGGCTTTGGGTGGCGAATCCCTCTACGGAGCCCTGCTGGACCGGGTCCGCCTCGCCGGCGGACGGGTGGCCGGGATCCTGTGGTGGCAGGGTGAATCGGACTGCTACGGCGAGGGCCCCGGCGTTTACGAGGAACGTTTCACCGGGCTCATCGAGGCCATCCGGGCGGATCTGAAATCCCCGGATCTTCCTTTCTACACCGTGCAGCTCGGAAGACAACTGACCGGCGGGCCCGTTGATGCCTCCGGGAAGAATCTCGTCCGCGAAGCCCAGCGACGATGCATGGAAACCATCCCCGGCTGCGGCCTGGTCTCATCCATCGACTGCGCCATGTCCAGTTCCGCACACGTGGACTCAGCCGGCTACCGGACCGTGGGCCGCCGGCTGGCCAACCTGGCCCTGGCGAAGACCTATCATCGCCGCGATCTGAAACCCGGCCCGCGGCTCCGCTCGGCGATCCGCGAACCGGGATCAAACGACACCCTCCGGGTCAGCTTTGACGACGTCAACGGCGACCTCGTCACTTCGAATCCAATCAGCGGCTTTCTGGTGGAAACCGTCGGCCCGGACGGCGGCCGCGTGTTATCGGGGCCCTTGCGCGTCGACCTCGACGCGCAGTCGCCGGGTGAACTGGTAATTGTCACCGTTCTGCCGCTCAGCCGGGAGGCCCGGCTGTGGTACGGCTACGGATGGGATCCCTCCTGCAATTTGAAGGACGAACTGGATATGGCCGTTCCGGCTTTCGGGCCGGTGCAGATTCGTTGAACCGGGCCCGGAACGACGCCCCATGTGGACAGCGCTGACGCTTGGATTTCAGGGGCGATCCGGAATCCGAGGAACTATAATGAACCGGGTCGCTGGTCGCGGAGCACTGATGACTGACGAGGAGTTTGTGATATGCGCATGAAGTCGAGGTGCTCGATCGCCACCGTGGGGCTCGTTGTTCAGGCCGCCACGGTCTGGGGC
>CAYVVX010000790.1:0-2497 GCA_964455315.1 uncultured Planctomycetales bacterium
CAGGAACTTCAATGCGGCCGCCGGACCGCAGCTCGGAGCTCTGATCCCCCCGGGCGATGAGGGCTGACCCGAGGATCACGCGAATCACGGCTACGCCGCCACCCTGAGTTACTTCGATCCGGTTAAACCCGTCCGGCGCGGTCGGTGGAGGTGAGCTGCCGCCCCTCGGCGTCGTAGGTGGAGGCTTCCTCGGTGCCGTCCGGGTACACGGTGCGCACGAGGTTCTCGTTGTCATCGTAGAAGTAATTAGTGCTCCGCCCGAGCGGATTGACGCGGGACTGCTCCAGACCGGTGGGTGTGTAGGCGACATCCACCCCCACGCCGCCGGGGGACACGGTCCTGATGATGCGACCGTTGGCATCGTAGCCATACTGCGTAGCCAGCACCTGCGTGGAACCGTCGGGCAGCGTCCGGCTGCGGGTCTCGGTCCGCTGGTTGCCCTGGCCGTCGTAGCTGTAGGCGGTCACGTTGCCCATGGCGTCGGTACGGCTGAGCTGGTTGCCCGCGGAGTCGTAGGAGAAGCGGGTGATGTTGCCGGAGGGGTCGACCTCGGTGGTGATGTTGCCGGCGGAACTGTAGGACGCGGTGGTGACGTTGCCGTTCGCGTCGGTGCTGCGCAGCAGGTTGCCGCGTGAATCGTACTGGTGGACGGTGGTGTTTCCGCGGGCGTCGGTGATGGTCAGCGGCTCGCCGCGCGAGTTGTAGGTGGTCTCCACCCGGTTGCCCAGCGGATCGGTCTGGCTGAGCACGTTGCCCTGGGCGTCATAGGTGAAGGTGGTCACGTGACCGAGCGGATTCGTCTCGGTCAGGCGGTTCCAGTTGTCGTCATAGGTGTACTCGGTGCGATGCCCGAGCGGGTTGACGATGGCGGTCACGTTGCCGGCTTCGTCGTATTCGTAGGTGGTCGCGTTGCCCAGCCGGTCGCGCACCACCTCGCGATGGGAAACCATGTCGTGCTCGTACTCCGTGCGGTTGCCGTCGGAGTCGATGTTGAGGACCAGTCGCCCCTCGTCGTCGTAGACGCTGCGGGCGATGCTGACCCCGCGGGCGTCGATGATCTCGATCAGATCGTGACGATTGTTGTAGATGTAGGTGGTGGTGTTGCCGGCCCGGTCGGTAAAGGTGGACAGGTTGCCCTGGTCGTCATAGGCGTAGAGGTTCTTCTCGCCCGAAGGGTCGGTGACCTCGGTGATCCGCCCGGAGCCGTCACGCTTGATGCCGACGCTCTTACCCGCGGAATGAACGATCCCGTTGGAGGTGAACTGCAGCTCGTTGCCGTTCGGATCGCGGACAGCCCGCAGCTTCGCCAGCCGCGAATGCGCGCCCCCGCCGAAGGTCAGCACGGTTCCGTCATCCTGGGTCAGGACGTAGCCGCTGATGTCGGCCACGTCGAACTCGCCCAGGCTGATCAGATCCCCGGTGCCGGGGAAGCCGCCGTCGTAGAAGTCCGGCTGGCCGGAGGTAGCCACCAGGGTGGAGGTGGCCGGGGCCAGCGGGCTGAACTCGACGCCGTTGATGAAGGTGATGGGGAAGAGCACCTGCCGCGAGGGATTGACCTTGGCCTCGAACCGCTCCACGCGACCGTCGGGGCCCAGGAAGGACACCACGTTGCTGCGAATCGGGCGCAGCGTGTAAGTCGGGAAGAAACCGGGAATGACCGATTCCTCCCAGCCCTCGCCGACCGGCCTGTTCTCGGCCAGCTTGACGCTGCTGATGTCGAGGGTCCAGCCGATGCCGAAGTCGCCGCGGCTCTTGTCGCGGTTGTCGTAGGTGCGCACGACGGTGATGGGGATCCCGCTGACGGGCACGTCCAGATCGGTGAAGGTCAGGCGCATGTTGCCCACCTTCGCGTCGCCGCCGACGGTGTAGGTCTTGAGCACATCAGCGAAGTTGCCGTTGGTGTCCTCGGCGCGCAGGCGGACCTCGTACATCCCATTGATCATGGCGGTCGGGTCGAGCTGCCCGAGGGCGCCGTTGGTTACGCTGCTGTAGCCGGTGGCGAATCCGATGAACTCGACATCGCCGACCGTCCGGTAGGACAGCGTGTAGCGGAACAGATTGTCGTCCGCGGCGGTGCCCGTGAAGGTGGTGGGCATGCGCAGCTCGCTGTCCTCCACCGGTGCGGTGATCGCCACCGTCGGCGGCACGTCATCGCCGGGCACGCGGGCGGCGAAGTCGTCCGACCCGCTGCCGGTGTGGCCGACCAGGTCGGTGGCCATCGCCCGGGCGACGTAGGCACCGGGCACGGCCGGGATGTAGACCGCTTCGTTCGCCGCGTTGAGCGCCACGGGGGCGTCATTGACGGTCAGCACGATGCTGGCCACGGCGAAGTCGTCGGTCGCCTCGACGCGGATGGTCACCGGCTCACCGGGATCGACCATTCGGGGCGTCGCGATCACCACCACCTCCGGCGGGTAGATGTCCGCATCCGCGGCCGCGTACACGGTGAGCACGTAGTCCTGCACCGCTTCGGCAAGCTGGCTGTCGATCGCGGCCA
>CAYVVX010000791.1:0-2487 GCA_964455315.1 uncultured Planctomycetales bacterium
ACGCGGTAAAACTTGTCGAAGATCTTCTCCTGGTCTACCGGGTCGATGCCGATGCCGGTGTCCGTCACCGAGATGCGCACCCGCTCCTGTACGCAGACGCAGCGCACGTCGACCCGCCCGCCCTCGGGGGTGTACTTGATGGCGTTGCCCACCAGGTTGGTCATGACCACCGCGAACCGCTCCTTGTCCCCGCGGATCTTGGGCGCCTTGGCCGGCAGATTCAGCACCAGGTCGATGTTCTTGGCGTCAGCCTGCCCCTGGGCGTCCTGCACCACCGCGCGGAGCAGCCGGTCGAGCTGCACCTCTCCGACCGCCAGCCGCGCCGTTCCTACTTCAAGCTGGGAAACACTGAGAATATCCTCCACCAGCCGGTTGAGCCGCTGGGTCTCCCCCATGATCACGTTGTAGCACTCGCGGATGGTCTGCTCGTCCTCGATCACTCCCTGCGAGAGCGTCTCGGCGTAGGCCCGGATGTTGGTCAGCGGCGTGCGCAGCTCGTGGGTGACATGGTAGAGGAACTGGTCGCGGGCCTTCTCCGCCTCCTTGGCCTGGGTCACGTCCTGCACGAAGAGGATCCGCTCGCCGCCGGCCCCTCCGACCGACCAGAACCGCAGCACGATGTCGCCGTGAGCCCGCTTGAAGACGTGATCCACCCAGCGGCTGCCGGCGCCCCCCGAGCCCCGCTCCGAACGCGGGGCGGACAGCAGCGACACCTGCAATTCCTCCCCCAGGATGGCCGACGCCGACCCCTGCTCCAGCGGCTCGCCTGGCGTCCCCACCATGCCGGTCGCCGCCCGGTTGGCGAACACGATCCGTTTCTCACCGTCGATGACCAGCACCCCGAAGGGGATCTGCATCAGGATGTCCGCCAGGCGCTCGGACCGGTAGCCGTCCAGCGCGCCGGTCACATCCGCGTTCAGGTTGACCTTGCGGACCTGCTCCTGCATCTCCCCGACAAACTCGATCAGGCAGTTCCAGGAAGTGGAGACCTGGTCGTAGGAATCGTTCAGCCGCACCGCCGCCAGCCGCTCGGCCGGGTTCTCCTTCAGCGATACCAGCCGGTCGCGGATCACCGCCAGCGGTTCCACCGCCCGCCGGAACCAGCGGTACAGGAGCAGGAACAGCCCCATGATCCCCATCAGGATGTAGCCGCACCAGAAGAACACCCGCGACTGCTGCCAGACCAGCGCCGGCGGAACCAGCGCCACGCGCAGCTCGCTCACCCTGCTTCCCCGGGAGATCGGAATCGCCACCAGCAGCCGATCGTCGTCCGCCGCACCGGCCTCGGCTTCGGCCTGCATCCCGTCGACCCGCTGCCCGGTCAAGCCAGGCTCGGAGTGGGCCAGCCAGACGCCCTCCGGAGAAGCCGCACCCGCCCAGCGGATGCCTTCATGACTCGCCAGCTCAACCAGCTCGCGCCGAAGGTGCTCGGGGTCGGGCGTGTCCTCGGCCAGACGGTAGCCCAGGGCGTCCAGCCAATGGCGGGCATCGCTGACCCGTTGCGCGGTCAACTCGTCACGCTGCACGCGCCAGGCGGCCGCGCCCACCCCGGCGACGCCGGCGAGGTACAGGCTGGCCATCGCCAGCCCCAACAGCGGAGACACGGCTTCCACACGATTGCCGGTGAGCCGTTGCCACAACGCGCGCATGTTCAACCCCATCTGCCCCGGTCGTGCGCACACGGGCCCGGGATGAAACTGGACCGATAGCCTGCCGCAAGTCATATCGAGTTGGTTCCGGCTCGACTTGATACTGGAACGGGATTCGACGCCTGGCCGTGGACTGCGCCGCGCATTTCCTCGGCCGGCGTCCGATAAGTCGGTCGCCCGCATCCTTGGCCCCTGCTCTGCCGGGAGCGTAAGATAGGGTTATCGGAACACCGTCAGCTTGGCGGTGTCGGGTTGGCCCATCACAGGAGACGGCATCATGAGCAAGGTGGCAGTGTGCCTTTCAGGCTGCGGTGTGTTCGACGGGGCGGAGATCACCGAGTCGGTGTTGACGCTGCTGGCGCTCGACCAGTCCGGGGCCCGTGCGACCTGCTGCGCACCGAACATCGATCAGGCGGCGGTCATCGACCACACGACGAAGCAGCCGACCGGCGAGAAGCGGAACGTCATGGTCGAAGCCGCCCGCATCGCCCGCGGCGAGATCCGCGACCTCGCCACCATCAAGTCGACCGACTTCGACGCGCTGGTCTTTCCCGGCGGCTTCGGCGCGGCGAAGAACCTCTGCAACTTCGCCGACAAGGGGCCCGACTGCTCGGTCCATCCGGAGGTGGAGCGCGTCGTCGGCGAGTTCCTCGCCGCCGGCAAGCCCATCGGCGTGATCTGCATCGCTCCGGCGATGCTGGCCCGCATCGTGGGCAAGAAAGGCATCGCCGCGAAACTGACCATCGGGACGGACGCCGGCACGGCAGCGGCGATCGGGAAAATGGGCGCGACACACCAGAATTGCCCGGTCACCGAGTTCGTCGTCGACGCCGAGCAC
>CAYVVX010000792.1:0-2476 GCA_964455315.1 uncultured Planctomycetales bacterium
ATTGACGCTGTCCAGCACGACGCGGAACCGCTTCGCCAGAATGGACTTGACGTCCAGATTCTTGAGCACCGCATCCACGTGCGTCCGTGCGGCCGACAGGTCAACGACTGGCTGCGGGATACCCTGCACATCCGCCAGCTTGAAGGCTTTCCGCGCGTAGAGATCGAAGATCCTCGCCGCTTCATCCGGAGGCGGCGCCAGCCCCTCGCTGGTCAAGAATTTGATGCCGTTCCACATGACCGGGTTGTGGCTGGCGGTGATGATCACCCCGCCGGTCGCCCCGTGCCGCCGGACCATCAGGGCAGTGGCCGGCGTGCTGGCGATCTCCAGTTGCACGACCTCGCAGCCGGTGGCCAGCAGCCCTGAAACCAGGGCGGCCTGCACCATCGGACCGCTGGGTCGAGAGTCTCGCCCCACCACCACCTTGCCGCCGCCCAGGTATGTACCGAAGGCGCAGCCCAGTTCGGCGGCCAGTACGGGGGTCATCGACTCACCGATCACACCCCGCACGCCGGATACACTCATCATCAATGGCATTCGATGAATTCTCCCGTTGAAACTGGGTGCGGTAGCGGCCGGCGTCTGCACCGACGGGTCCGTGACAGAATCCGCGGAATCCTTGCGGACCAGCCGCCAGAGGCTCCGCGTGAGAGAAGCGCCGCTCGCCCTGAACCCCGTTCACGGGGCTTTCCGCCGAAGGCGGGTTCAGGCCAGTCCCTTTAGGGCTGGTCGGCCGGCGCTACGCGGACTTTCCTCTCTGCGTATATTACGAGCCCGTTTTCAACGGGCTTCTCTAACCGGCTTCAGCCAAGGGCCAGTCCGCCTAACCTCTCAGCGCCTCTGCACCAACCGTTCTGCCCCGGGAACGGCCAGCGATCCAAGCCGCCCGCCACATGACTGCACCGAGGGTCCACTCTACCGCAGATTCCCGTAGTCGCGGCGGACCAACACCTTACGCAGGAGGAGGTAGTTGGTTCCGCGGTAGGCGGTAACTTCGCCGCTGACCACCAGCACGACGCTGCGTGTGCCGGCGCCGGTCAGCGCCAGAGCTGTCTCTAGCAGGCGATTGGGTAGAACGCGGATCGGTCGATCCTGCGGATGACGGCCGGCGTCCTCGAAGGCCAGCATGTAGCCGGGATCGCCCGGGACAATGCGGGCCAGCCGGTCCGACAGCAGTGTGTCTTCGCGCCAACGGGTCTGGTTCTTGAACGCCTCCTCCAGACCACCGGCACCAGCAGCAGCGTCGCCCGGAGTCACTTCCTGCGATGCCTGTGTGCCGGCCGGAGGCGAGGGGTTAGGCGCCATCACCGGCCGGAGCGGGCGGCTCTCCATCAACTGCTTGACGATTTCCTCCGCGGTGGGCTCCCGGCCCGGCTCGGTGGCAGGTCCAGTACCGCAGGGCTGCACCGCCGGCGCTGTCTCGACGGCGGACTCCGGAACCTCCGGGGCCTTGGTGGCATGCGTGGTGATCTCCGCCAGATTTTCGATCAGGAAGTAGTTCCGGCCCCGAAACTCGGTCACCCGCCCTGTGACCTGAAACCGGGGCAGCTCCTTCATTTCACCGAGCACGGACTCCAGGACTTCAAGGCGCCGGTTGGGCAGAACGCTCAGCGGCGGCACGTCAGGCAGCTTCTCGACGGGCGCAAGGTGCACGACCCAGCCGTCCTCCTGGCGTTCCAGACGCGCGGGACGCCGGGCCACAAGGTAGCCCTCTGGCAGTCTCTGGGGCTCAAGTTGCAGCCGGGCCAGCGCACCGCCTGAGAGCTGGGCACGATCCTCATCCGCCTCCCCCGGCTCCGACGGTAGCACAATGACGCTTCCGGCCTGTTGATTGAGAAGGGACTCCGGGACCCGAGCTGTGGCCGCATACTCCGGTGCACGGCGAGCGGGCGCCACCGCCAGAGAGGCAGGACGTGTCGCCGTCTGGGCCGACCCGAACTGGGCTGACCCGAAAAACATCAGCAGCCCCATTCCGGCAGCCATGAGCGGGCCCAAGCCGGCTTTCTCAGTGCTGTAAGACACACTGGGCATCTGGCATTCAGCTCTCAGGATGCTTCTCCTACGACCGCATCGTCCGACCATGGGGCTTGATCCTCCCTGATGGTATCCACCTCATCATCGGTACTGAAGCGGGACCTTCATCAGCGGCGCGACTGGAGTTCGCGCAGCAACTCGTCCGGGCTGGTTATCGGGCGCTGGCAGGTGCGGTTCTGGCAGATATAGACGGCCGGCTGCCTCTTGACGAGATCCTTGCCCGCCAGGCGCGGCAGACGCCGCTGATGCTCGCCCGCATCCGCTGATGAGGGTTCCGATAACATGAGCACACGGTAGGGATCATAAACCTGACTGATACTTCGGATCAATGTCTGCGTGGCCGCGTCCGCGGGCGACCCGGCGACGACGATCTCGCGAACCTCAGCGGCGTGGAAGTCCACACCCGCCAGGAAGCGGTCAAATGCCAGCGGACTGGCCAGGA
>CAYVVX010000793.1:0-2475 GCA_964455315.1 uncultured Planctomycetales bacterium
GCCTGGATATCCCTGGTGCTGCCGGCGCCTTCGATGATGGTGGTGTTGTCGTTGTCGACGTGAAGCTTCTTGGCCTGGCCCAGGTCGGTGATGGCGACCTTGTCCAGCTCGAGGCCCAGGTCCTTCATGATGCACTTGCCGCCGGTGAGGATGGCGATGTCCTGGAGCATGGCCTTGCGGCGGTCACCGTAGCCGGGAGCCTTGACGGCGCAGACTTCGACGATGCCGCGGAGCTTGTTGACCACCAGGGTGGCGAGGGCCTCGCCCTCGACGTCCTCGGCGATGATCAACAGGGGGCGCTTGGTCTTGGCCACCTTCTCCAGCAGCGGGACCAGCTTGGTCACGCTGGAGATCTTCTCTTCGTGGATCAGCACGAAGGCCTTCTCGAAGGTGCATTCCATGCTGTCCGGATCGGTGATGAAATGGGGGCTGAGGTAGCCGCGGTCGAACTGCATGCCCTCGACCAGGTCGTAGTTGGTCTCGGCAGACTTGCCTTCCTCGACAGTGATCACGCCGTCCTTGCCGACCTTTTCGAAGCACTCGGCCAGCAGCTCGCCGACCGAGCGGTCATTGTTGGCGGAGATACTGGCGACGTTGATCAGGTCGGCCTTGGAGGAGACCTTGACCGGCTTGGCCAGCTTCTTGATCTCCTCGGTGACCTTCTCGACGGCTTTGGCGATCCCGCGGCACAACGCCATCGCGTCGGCGCCGGCGACCACGTTCTTGAGCCCTTCCTTGTAGATGGCCTCGGCGAGGACGGTGGCACTGGTGGTGCCGTCGCCGGCCGCGTCGGAGGTCCTGCTGGCGGCCTCCTTGACCAGTTGGGCGCCCATGTTCTCGTACTTGTTGGTCAGCTCGACTTCCTCGGCGACGGTCACGCCGTCCTTGGTGACCGTGGGGGCGCCCCAGCCCTTGTCGATGACCGCGTTCCGTCCGCGGGGGCCCAGGGTGGTCTTGACCGCCCGGGCGAGCTTCTCGACGCCCGCCAGCAGGCCGGCCCGCGCCTGATCTTCAAACACAAGTTGCTTTGCCGCCATGACTTATCGTCTCCTTAAGGCTTCTCGTCCGCCCGCCCAAAGCCATTGGCGGTGCGGCGCACGCACGGTTTGACAGGGAATCTTCCACGCGCTCCAGGCAATGGGCAAGCCCGGTGCCAATCTGGCATCGGCGGATGAAATGGCGCATAAATCTTTGGCTTGCCAGATGTTGTGGCTGAGTGGGTGGGGCACTTAGCCGGCGTTCCCCGTGCCAGCGTGGCAGGGCGTGCCGCGGTCATGCCATAGTGACAGCCCGGGGGTCAGTACGTCGGAACGGACGGGTCGATCTGGCGCGACCAGGCGTCGATCCCGCCGGCGAGGCTGTGAACGCTGGCGAAGCCCTGCTGGCGGAGGAACGCGGCGGCGTTCAGGCTCCGGACCCCGTGATGGCACAGGGTGATGACGGTGGTTTCCAGGTGCTCATCGAGTGCCGGCAGCGCCGCGGGCAGGTCATTGAGCGGCACCAGCCGGGAGTCATCGATGCGGGAGTGGGCATACTCCTCCGGCTGGCGAACATCGAGGAGCAGAAACGGCTCGCCGGCGTCGCGCATGCGTTTCAAGTCGTGGACGGTGATTTCCCAGTTGGGATCGGGCATCGGGAAGCGGCTCCCTGGGGCGGTCGTCCGGGTCTTACGCGATCACGGCGCATCGTTCACTGGGTTCGACCGGCCCGGGTCAGCCCTGGTCATGGCTTCCCAGCGGACGTACGCCTCCATGGCGTAGTGCTCGGGCAGGCCGAGCTGGTTGTAGCGGGCGGCCGTGTCCGTGTTGCGGGCCTCGGCGCGCTGCCAGAATTCGCGGTCATCGTAGGGGCCGGGGAAGAGGGCCTTGTCCTTCTGGGACTGGTGCTTGAAGATGCCGAAGATCTTGCGGGTCAATTCACTGCGGGAGACCGGGACGGCCATGTCGATGACGTCGGGCTCCCATTCCTGCCAGGCGCCGCGGTAGAGCCAGACGATCTCGGGGCGCTCGGCCGGCTTGAGCTCACCGAGGGCGGCGTAGATGGCTTCGGCGCAGAGCCGGTGGGTGCCGTGCGGGTCGGACAGTTCGCCGGCGACGAAGACCCAGTGAGGCTTGATGGTCTGGATGAGCTTGCGGACGATGTCGACGTCCTCGGGGCCGATGGGCCGCTTGCGAACCTCGCCGGTCTGGTAGAAGGGCAGGTCCAGGAAGTGGGCATTGCTGTCGGGGATGCCCATGGCCCGGCAGGCGGCGACGGCTTCCGAGCGGCGGATGCGTCCCTTGATCTCCTGCACCTCGGGGATGTCCACTGCACCGGGGGCCTTGGAGGCGAAGAAGTCTCCGACCTTTTTCACGGACGCCTGGGTGCGCGCGGCGTCGAAGCCGAAGGCGTGGTTCACGGCGGCCCAGAACTCGAACATCTGCAGGGTGTAGTCGTCGAACACGGCGATATTGCCGCTGGTCATGTAGGCGACGT
>CAYVVX010000794.1:0-2475 GCA_964455315.1 uncultured Planctomycetales bacterium
CGGCGCTGGATCCCTGGCTGGGCCAGGGCGTGCAGCTCACCATCCAGCCGTCCGAGAAGGGACTCGACCCCAACCGCTGGCGGGCGGGCACCTACCAGATGACCGGCGACAACGGCCGGCGCTGGAACCCGTACCAGGGATTGCTGGATACACCCACTCCCGTCATCTGGACGGAATGGCGGCAGTCGTTCCGCAGCGGCTGGGGTTACGCCGTACGCGAGGAAGTGTTCGGGCACATTCCCGGCGCCAGGCCGATCGAGACGGGCACCGAGCCGCTGTTCGCCTGGATCCGGCTGTCCATCAGCAACGCCAACCCGATCGTGGATCACGAGCCGGCGGTGATCCTGGTGCGGATCAACAAGCCGCACATTCACCCGGAGATGTACGAGGGGCGGCACTGCGCCCTGCGCATGACCGACTCGATGTACCCGCGCGAGCTCAACCTCACGGCCATGGATGGCACGGACCCGACCGCCACCCTGCTCACCGAACCTGACGGCAAGGTGCGCCTCGCCGTGCTGCCCAGCAATGACGTGATGAACCTGGAGCTGCGCCAGAAGACCGGCAATCATGAGCAGGACACCAACCTGCTGATCACCCTGCCGGTGAAGAAGGGCGCGTACGTCGACCTGCTGCTGCCCATGCTGCCCACCGATCGCGAAACGTTCGCGAAGGAAATGTCCCTGGGCCGCGACAAGGCCCTGGCCGAGGCCGACGCCTACTGGTCGAAGCGCCCGCCGACGGCCGCGACCATCCGCACGCCCGAGCCTCACATCAACAAGTTCCTTCGCCGCAGCGCCCAGTACGGCGAGCTGATCGCCCAGAAGATGCCGGACAGCGGGCACTATACCAACCTGACCGGCTCGTGGGTGTACGCCCGCATGTGGGCCACGCCGACCACCATGTTCGACACCATGCTGCTGGACACCCTTGGTTATCACCAGGCGGTGGCCGATTACGTGGAGATCTTCAAGGACACCCAGGGAACGGTGAAGCCGCCCGGGCCCAGCTACAAGCTGCATCCCGGCTACTACGCGACGCCCAAGAGTCTTACCTCTATTGACTGGCTTTCGGATCATGGGGCCGTGCTGCACGCGATCTGCTATCACGCCCTGCTGACCGACGACCAGGCGTTCATCGAGCACTGGCTGCCGTCGATCCTGAAGGCCTGCGACTTCATCCGCGAGGTGCGCCACGTCGAGGGGCATGACGGCGTGAAGGGGCTGCTCCCACCGGCCGTGGCCACCGATGAGGGGGTGCCCACGCAGGCGGTGTGGAACCTCGGCTGGCACTATCGCGGACTGGCCAGCGCGGTGCGGCTGCTGCAGCGGATCGAGCATCCGCAGGCGTCGCTCTACGCCGGCGAGGCCGACGACTACCGCCGCCTGTTCGTCGACGCCCTGCGCAAGCAGACCGCGAAGATGCCCACCTGGACCGACAGCAAAGGCAAGGCCCGCCACATCGTGCCACGGTCGCTGTCCTCGGGCAGCAATTACGTCCACCCGTTCTACCTGGACACCGGCCCGCTGTTCCTGGTCTACGCCGGGCTGCTGGACGCCGATGACCCGATGATGGTCGACACGCTGGCCTTCTTCCGCGAGGGCCCGAACTGGCTGGGCTTCGACCCCGATGGCCATTATGAGCAGCCCGGCGTGCTGGTCCGGGAGATCTCGAGCTGCGAGCCGTGCGCCAGCTTCAACCTGTTTCACACCCACCAGTCCGGCGACCGGGCCAGGTTCCTGGAGGGCATGTACAGCATGATCACCGGGGCCCACTCGCAGCAGACCTACATCGCCTGCGAGACCCGCGGCGGGATCACCGGGCTCAACGGGCACATCGGCATCTACTGCGCCCGCCTCGCGGCGATCGACGACCTGGTCGAGCCGGACGAGCTGCATCTGCTGCGGCTCACCCCGCTGGCCTGGCTCAAGCCCGGCTTCGAGACCACCTTCACCAACGTGCCGACCGTGTTCGGGCCGGTCGGACTGCGGTTCACGCTCAGCGACGACGCCCGCACGCTCACCGTCAGGCACAGCGGCACGTACCACCACGCCCCGAAACGCACGCTGCTGCATATCCCGCCGCTGCCCTCGATCGAGAAGGTGGTGGTAATCGGGAAGGAGACGGCGGCGAAGGCGGGAGATGTGGTGGAGGTAAAATGACAGGAATCACGGCATCGCCACCGATGGAAACACGCGGTCGGACCCCGGGTTGTGCCCGCCCGGGCCGGTGAGCTATCATCCTCTGGTCGCTGTAACCCACGGCGACCCAGGCTGGCGCCCGCATCGATGGCCTGCCAATATCGGGCGCACCAACCCATGCGCGACAGCAAACTGCGGCGACTCATCGCCGTCGAGGCGGCGCGGCTCATGTACGAGCGCGTCGAGAAGGAATACATCACCGCCAAGCGGAAGGCGGCCGCCCGGCGGGGGGTGACTTACCGGCACACTCCGCAGGATCTGCCGTCGAACCGGG
>CAYVVX010000795.1:0-2471 GCA_964455315.1 uncultured Planctomycetales bacterium
GGTAGGGATTTGCCCTACACCGGGGTGATATTGCCGGGACGGGTCACTTCCTGCGCTGGAGCCAGATGAAGTCGATGCCGACTTCCCTGGGCGGGTCGCCGTCGCCGGCGGGGCGGATGGTCAGGGGGTAGGTCCCCTTCTTGAGGTCCAGCGTCTTGCCGGTGTGTTCGCGGAGGTAGACGCGGTGGGGGGCGTTGAGGTTGAGAAGGTTTTTACCGCCGCCGAAGCCGGCCGATTCGCCGTCGAAGTCGAGGGTGATCTCGCCGGAGTCGCCGGAGTGCATGGAGACGATCTTGAGCGTCCAGGTGCCATCCTCCGGGATGGGCACGTTGAGCGTGAGGGCGTCATCCCTGCCGGACGGGGACCAGACCAGGATCTGCTCGCCGGCGAAGAGGCGATCCTTGCGGAGGGTGGTGGAGGCCCTGCCGTCCTCGGGCAGGAGCGTCTCGGCCTGGAGGAAGGTCGATCGCCCGGCGGCGCCGCGGGCGGCGGGCTCCCAGTTGGCGGGCAGGCGGACCAGCCGGACGTCGTCGCCGGAGCCGGTCACGGGGACGTGATCATCCATCATGCCGGGTCGGGCGTAGAGGTAGCTCAGGCGGGCATAGCTGAACCCCTCGGTCCGCTCGTGGGGATAGAGTTCCATGTAGAAGGCGATGCGCTCGCGGAAGGGCAGCGGGTCGAGGATGTGCCAGCGGTAGTTGGTGACGAAGCCGCGGTTGGCGGGCCCATCGTTGCGCGGCTGGCCGGCGTAGGGCGTGATCCAGATGTCCGGCGAGGACCAGGCGTAGTTGTAGTAGTCCTCGGAGCCGGTGCCGAAGGTGGAGGGCTGCCGGTCGTCATCGACGAAGATCTTCTCGTCGCCCTCGCCCCACCAGTTGCCGCCCGGGGTGGGGATGGGGTTGGGGTTCATGAGCAGCGAGGTGGTGCCGACATAGACGCCCTGGCCGGCTGCGATCACAAAGGGCAGGTCGATGACGTTGGCCGGATCGCCGGTGACGCCGTGGTCGACGCGCCAGCGGGCGTAGAAGTACATGGAGCGGTCGTCGTTCCACGGGTGGGAGCTGCTGACCGCGGAGCCCTTGACGCGGACGGGCTGCCGGCCGCGGTTGTCGATGATGATGCGGATCTTCCTGCCGTAGGGCATGACGAAGCGGCTGGTCATGAGCCCGTCGGGAGTGACGGTGAAGGGAACCGAGACGTAGGGGTTCACGCCGGGGGCGGCGCCGAAGAAGTCGCCGACCGGCGATTCCACCTGGGCGGAGGGAAAGTCGTCGCAGACCACCCGCAGGAGGGTCTGGCGCAGGGCGGTGTTGAGAATGCCGGCCTCCACGGCCAGGCTGAGCTGCTCGATCATGCCGGAGCCTTCCAGGGTGAGCACGTCCTGGGCGCTGGCCGCCTTGATCGTCGCATCGATGGCATGCTCCTTCATGCCGGGCCCGTGCTTCCAGTTCGCATCGGGGTCTTTTAGAACTTTGGCGAGGTCGCGGATGGCGGCGGCGCAGGTCTTCAGGTCGGCGGGGGTGAAGGTGCGCACGTCGGCGGACTGGTCATACAGGCGAATCTGTAACTGGTAGAAGTGGATGTCCTTGACCTTGCCGATCCAGACCACCCGGCAGCGCTTCGCGAAGGGGATGGGGAAATACGCGGCGTTGCGCTGGTAGAACGCCTCGGCCATCTCGGCTTCGTCGATGCCGGCGTCTTTCGCATACGCGCGGACGGGCTTGAAGAAGAACTCCTCGGCGGTGCCGCCGAAGACGGGCTGGTCGTCGCCGTCGAGGTACATGCGCAGGTGGCCGGAGATGGCCGCGGTCCAGAAGCGGACGATGGCGCCGGGGCCCTGCACGTCGCAGATGAGGTATTCGCCGGGTCCGTCGCCTTCGGGCGCCTTGAGCACCTTCTCGAAGTTGGGGACCGGCTCGCCGCCGAAGCCGTCGGAGTTGGCGAACCAGTCGGGCCCGTCGGGAAGGGTGCTGCGGTGGTCGTAGGAGGAGAACTGGACGGTCTTGTAGGCTGGTTGGGGGAAGTCGGCGAAGCGGCGGAGATCGACCATCTCCCTGAGCAGGGACTCGGTGGTGATGGGCTCGGCGCCGGCCGGTGCGATGGCGGCGGTGAGGGCGATGGTCATGGTGCCCAGGGTGATCAGGACTGACGACGGTGAGACTTTCATCGGGGTCATTCCGTGCTCCTTCGCATGGTGTACAGCGGGTCGTCCGCGCGACGGGCGGCAGTGTAACCGCTGGGTGGGGGCGGGGCCATGCGGGGAACGCGGTGAAACCGGGGCGGGGGCGCTGGCTTCGATTGGGTCCGTTTTTGCGGGGGACGAGGATGGAATCGGCGTTTTCGGGGGTGAAAGCGTGGTTTTGGTGGGTTCGTTCGCGCGAAAAAAAAGTACGCAGTAAGCAGTGGGCAGTAAGCAGTGGGGGCGGTCGGCTTTCGGCCGGCGGGGAGGGGGGAGGGATTTGAACAGGAGA
>CAYVVX010000796.1:0-2470 GCA_964455315.1 uncultured Planctomycetales bacterium
GAGCGGACCACGCCGTCGACGGGCACGTAGTGTTCGGCGGCGACGCGCAGGCGGTCACCCACCCGCACCTGGTCCACCGCGACCTCGATCGGCTCGCCGTTCTCCAGCCGGATCGCCCGGCGCGGGGCACGGTCCAGCAGCGCCGACAGCGACGACGACGCCCGGTTGCGGGCCCTGGCTTCGAAATACCTCCCGAGATTGATGAATCCCAGGATCATGGCCGCGTCGTGGAAGTAGTCGAGCGATGCCAGCGATGGGACGAACAGCCCCACGAGGCTGCCGAGAACCGCGGCCAGCACGCCCAGCGAGATGAGCAGGTCCATGTTGCCGGCCCGGTGCAGCAGCGCCCGCAGTCCGCCGGCCAGGATCGGCCCGCCCGCCGGCGACAGCAGCAGCATGCCCGTCAGGAGCGCCTGCAGGAATCGCGGCCAGAAGTGAGCGCCCGGCAGCGTGCCGGCCAGGGCGTGTCCGAAATGGTGCAGGGCGATGATGGGCAGGCCCATGCCGATGGCGGTGATGAGGGCCTGGCGATGCTCACGGAGGCGCTGCTCGTGGCGGCGGGCGGGGTCGATCTCGCGAGACTGCCCGGCGGTCGCGGGCACTGCATCGTAGCCGGCGTCGCGCACCGCCTGGACCAGCCTGTCGGCGCCGTCGCGATCGGACAGTTCGACGGTGGCCTGCTCGGTGGCCAGGTTGACCCGGGCGACGGTCACCCCCGGCACCCCGCGCAACGCGGACTCCACCCGGGCCACGCACGAGCCGCAGGTCATCCCCTCGATGCGGAGCCCCACGCTGGACGCTCGCGGCGATGAATCGGCGGGCAAGCGATCACTCCACCGCGGCGGTCTTGAAGCCGTTGACCTGATAGCCGGCCGATCGCACCGCGGCGGTCAGGTCCGCGGTGGCGCATTCTTCCTCGTCGACGGCGATGGTGGCGCTCTGGCTGGTCAGGTCGACCTCGACGGTCTGAACGCCGGGTACCGCCTGCAAGCGCCGGCTGACGTGCTCGACGCAGCCTTCGCAGGTCATCCCGGTGATGTTGAGGATGACGTTCTTCATGAGCTTGGGCCTCCAGAGACTATGTGTCCAAGCGATATCCTGTTCTTCATCATAGCCCGTGAAACGAGCGATGTGGAGATGCGATGGCCAATTTGCCGTGCGAAGCACGGTTTCCGTCGCCCGCGCATGACACAGGCCGGCGCCCGCGCGGGAGCCGGCCTTCAGTCATGCGTTACAAGGTTAATCATGAATCCCGACGCTGATTCAACTCAGGCGATCGGGTAATCCGCCTCGGGGGTTGCGTCCGACGCGGGGTCAAACCATTCGGGCTTGTAGACGATTCGCTGCTTGGTCTCCATGGCCAGCATCGACGTCAGCGTGACCACCGCGTCGTTGAGCGCCACGCGCCCGTGACAGCGGGGGAAGAACCGCGGATCGGGATGGTAGTGGTTCTCCTTGGACGGCCACTCGATCAACTTGTCGTTACGGATCAGCCAGGCCATGTGCTCCTGCTCCTCGCGGTATCCACGGCTGGTCAGGGTGTCGGCCGTGGCGACGCCGGTGGCCCACTGCTTGGTCGAGCCGGCTTCGGCGGCGGGGCGCTCAAGCTTGGCCTCCGCCCAGTTGATGCGCGTGTTCTTGCCGTCGCCGCCTTCGCGGAAGACGTAGGCGTCGCGCTCTTCCTGGATGATCATGGTGGCGGCGGTGCCGTTGACCTGTTCGCCGTAGCCGTCGAGGGCGTTGCTGGAGATCGAGGAGTAGGTCAGCACCGCATGCTTCGCATCCTCGCCGAACTCAAAGTTGAGGAACACGTGGTCGGGCACCTTCGGATCCCAGTTCTTCATGATCGACCGGACGCCGGTCCCGACGACGGCCACCGGCAGGGCGTGGTTGAGGAAGATGCTGGCCGCGTCGAGCTGGTGGCTGCCCAGTTCGACCATCAGCCCGCCGCCGGTCTCCTGGTCGATGCGCCAACGGACGAGCTGCTCGACGCTGTCGAACTTGTACTTGTCGAGATCGCCCGGGTTGGCCGAGTAAAACACCTTGTCTTCGAGGGGGATCTCCGGTGACCAGCCGTCGTCGCCGCTCTGGTTGCGATGCCAGTAGGCCCGGATGTGGCGGATCTCGCCCAGCGCCTTCGCCTGGATCAGCGACAGCGCGTTGGCGTACAGGTAGCTGTAGTGCCGTTGGTGGCCGATGGCCAGCAGCCTTTCGGCCTTGTCGGCGGCCCGGACCATCTCCTTGCACTCGGCGACGGTCTTGGCCATGAGCTTCTCGCAGAGGACGTGCTTCTCGTGCTCCAGCGCCTTGATGGTCATTTCCTTGTGCAGGAAGAGCGGCGTGGCGATGATGATCATCTCGATGTTGTCGTCCTTGAGCATGTCCTCGTAGTTGACGTACAGCTTGATGTCCTTGGCCTTCTCGCCGTACTTCTCGCTGAACAGCCGCCGGGCCCGCTTCTGGTTGGAGG
>CAYVVX010000797.1:0-2465 GCA_964455315.1 uncultured Planctomycetales bacterium
CCGGCGGCGACGCGGGCGGCGATCTTGTACATCCAGCCGGTGCCCTCGCGACACTGCGTGCACTGTCCGCACGACTCCAGCGCGTAAAACCTCGCCACGTTGGCGAGCACCTGGCGCATATCCGTATCCTCGTTGATGACGATGGCCCCGGCCGTGCCCAGCCCGAGCAGCCCGTACTTGCGGACGTCCTCGAAGTCGAGCTTGCAGTCCAGTTCGTCGGGGGTGAGGATGCCCATGGACAGCCCGCCGGGAATCACGCCCTTGAGAGCCTTGCCGTCGCGCATGCCCTGCGAAAAGTCCTCGCCGAAGATCAGCTCCCGCACGGACAGCCCCAGCGGGGCCTCGAACACCCCCGGGCGATTGACCGGGCCGGAGACGGTGTACAGCTTGGGCCCGGCGCTGCCCGCCGTGCCCAGGGACAGGAACCAGTCCGCGCCGCGCTCAATGATGTGCGGCAGGCAGGCCAGCGTTTCGACGTTGTTGACCACCGTCGGCTTGCGGAAGGCCCCCTCGATCGCGGGGAACGGCGGCTTGATCCGCGGCCAGCCGCGCTTGCCCTCCAGCGATTCGATCAGCCCCGTCTCCTCGCCGCAGATATAGGCGCCCGCGCCGCGATGGACATAACAGTTCAGGCTGTAGTCGGAGCCGAAGATGCGCTTGCCGAACAGCCCGGCCTCATACGCCTCGTCCACGGCCTTCTGCAGGATATGGAACGTCTCGTGGAACTCGACCCGGATGTAGATGTACGCGGTGGTCGCCCGGGTGGCGAAGCCGGCGATCAGGATGCCTTCCAGCAGCATGTGCGGATCGGCATCGACCAGGTAGCGGTTGTTGAAGGTGCCCGGCTCGGACTCATCGAAGTTGACGCACAGGTAGGTGATCTCGCGCGGCTCGGGCAGGAAGCCCCATTTCACGCCCGCCGGAAATCCGGCCCCGCCGCGGCCGCGCAGGTTGGACTTCTTGACCTCCTCGATCACCGCCGCCGGGGTCATGGTGGTCAGGGCCTTCTTCGCCGAGGCGTAACCGCCGCGCGACTGGTAGACCTTCAGCGTGCGCGATCCCTCGACGCCGACGTTCTTCAACAGGATGGGTTCGTATGTGGCCATAAGCTTATGAGCGTACACAGTTCACAGTAAACAGTTCGCGGCAAGCGGGCGATCAGCTGTCAACCGGAGAGGAATGCACGGCTTTTCCGGCTGATGGCTGAAAGCTGACAGCTGAAAGCCGTTCGCCCTCTACTCGCTCTCCTTCATCTCCTTCACATCCGACGTCGTCTCCAGTGACGGTTCTTCCGCCTCTGCGGAACCGCCGCCTTCCTCCTCGTGCGGTCCGTCGAACAGGTGGCTCCGCGGGAGGTCGATCCTGTCATTGTCGGCGTCGGCCAGCAGCCTGGGCACGTCCGCCGCCCGCACGCACTTGTGCAGTTTCTCGTTGACCAGCAGGCAGGGGGCAAACTCGCAGGCCCCCAGGCACTCCTCGGTGACGAAGCTGTACCGCCCGTCCGCGCTGGTGCCGTGCTCGCCGACGCCGAGCTGCTCGGCGATCGCTTCCTGTACCTCGCGCGAGCCCATCAGCTCGCAGGACAGGCTGCGGCACGCCACGATCACCTTCCTGCCCTTCGGGTGAATCCAGAAGTGGGTGTAGAAGCTGACCGTATCCAGCACCTGCGCCGGCGGAATCTCCAGCAGCTCGGCCACGTCGCGCATGGCCCGGTGGCTGAGGTAGCCGTAGGTCTCCTGCACGATGTGCAGCGCCGGCAGCAGCACCGCCCGCTTGGTCGGGTAGCGCGGGAAGAAGGTGCGGATCTTCTCCTTCACCGCTTCGCTCAGGACCGGTTCGGCGCCGTCGTCGGGAGCGGGTTGGGTGCGGTCGATGGTTGTCCAGGCCATGGGTCGTACTCAGCTTCTTGCCGTCAGCAGATCGCCGCGGGATCGCGCGGCTTCGTCAGCGGTCCAGTTCCGCGGCGATGATGTTCAGGCTGCCGAGGATCGCCACCACGTCGGAAATCTGGTGCCCGACGACCAGCTTCTCGAACACCTGGTAGTTGATGAAGCTGGGGGGGCGGGTGCGGGCCCGGTACGGAAACCGCCCGCCGTCGCTCACGATGTAAAAGCCCAGCTCGCCGTTGGCGGTTTCGTTGGCGCCGTAGGCCTCGCCCACCGGCACCTCGAACCCGCGGTTGGTCATCACCATCTCGAAGTGATGGATCAGTCCCTCGATACTGAAAAAGACTTCGCTCTTGTCCGGCAGGGCCTTCTTCGCGTCGGACAGCGTGTTCACCGGCCCGGCCGGGACGTTGTCCACCAGTTGGTCGAGGATGTGCAGCGACTGCCGCAGCTCCTCGAGGCGAACCAGGTAGCGAGCCAGCACGTCCCCGCCGGTGGCGATGGGCACTTTGAAGTCCACAGCCGAGGAGCCCTTGCCGTCCCAATTGTCCGCATAGCACAGGTAGGGCTCGTCTTTGC
>CAYVVX010000798.1:0-1732 GCA_964455315.1 uncultured Planctomycetales bacterium
AGTGGTACGAATACTCGCGGGCCCGGGATCTGATGCTGGACGCGACGGATACGGAGTGGGCCCCCTGGTACGTCGTTCCTTCCGAGGACAAGCGGCGGGCGCGGCTGAACTGCATCGCCCACTTTCTGAGCCTGATCCCATACAAGAAAGTGAAACGCAAGACGATCGAACTTCCCAAGCGGAGCAAGGATGGGGCCTACGACGACGTGGCTTCGATTGCCGGCCGGCGGTTCATTGAGCAACGCTTTTGAGGAGACTGAACATGCGTCGATTTCGAGGCAGCGGTGCCGCCGTGATCCTGGCGGCCGCGCTGGGCGGCTGCAAGGGCGGCGATGAGAGCCAGCCTGTCGAGCCGAAACCGCCGGAGGTGACGGTCAGCCAGGCGGTCAGCCATGAGGTGACCGACTATGCGATGTTCACCGGACGCATGGATGCCAGTGAATCGGTCGATATCCGCGCCCGCGTCAACGGTTATCTGACCAAAGTCCATTTCAAGGACGGCGATGACGTCGAGCGCGGGGAGGTTCTGTTCCAGATCGATCCGCGTCCCTTTGAATTCGCGGTGGCCAATGCCGAGGGGCAGAAGGCCCAGTGGGAAGCCAAACTGGCGCGGGCCGAGGCGGATGTGAAGCGGTACGAAGGACTGGTACCGACCGGTGCCGCCACGCCGCAGGACTTGGACAAGGCCAAGGCCGACAGGGGCGAGGCGGCCGCGGCCATTCAGTCCGCGGCGGCCGATATCGACCGGGCCAAGCTCGACCTGGAGTTCGCGTCCATCACGTCGCCGATCAGCGGGCGCATCTCCCGGGCCTTGATCACGACGGGCAACCTGGTCCGCGGAGACAATGAACTGTTGACCACGGTCGTCGCGCTGCAGCCGATCTACGTGTATTTCGACGTGGATCAGCGCACGTTGCTCCAGTTCAGGGCACACCGGCGTGCCGCCGACGGACCGGCGGCAACGCAGCCGGACGTGCGGACGCTCGAGATCCCGGTGTACCTCGGCCTGGCCCATGAGCGGGGCTACCCGCACAAGGGCGTCATCAAGTTCGCGGAGAACAGGGTGGACTCCTCGACCGGCACGATCACCGTTCGCGGAACTTTCGACAACGAAAAGCGCGTGTTCATTCCCGGGCTGTTCGCCCGGGTGCGGGTGCCCACCAGCGAGCCGTACAAGGCGCTGCTGGTCACGGATCGCGCCATCGGCATCGAACAGGGCGTGAAGTACGTATTGACCGTCGATGACAAGAACACGGTGAAGCAGCAGTTCGTCGAGCTGGGTCCGCTTCAGGATAACGGATTGCGCGTGGTCAAGGCGGGATTGAAGCCTGGTGAGTGGGTTGTCGTCAACGGGCTGCAGCGGGCTCGACCCGGGAAACCGGTCACCCCCCAGCGCGCCGAGATGCCCACGCGGCCGAGCGAGCTGAAGCCGGAGGGCGGTGCCACCAGCACTGCCCCGTCCACCAATCCTACCACGGCGCCCGCGGGCCACTGACGGAGGAGACCGAGCGATGTTTTCGCATTTTTTCATTGATCGTCCGGTTTTCGCCTCGGTGCTGTCGATCGTCCTGCTCATCGTCGGGGGCGTGGCCCTGACGTCGTTGCCGATCGCCCAGTACCCCGACGTGGCACCGCCCACCATCCAGGTGTCGGCGATCTATCCGGGTGCCAGCGCCACGGTGGCCGCGGAGACCGTCTCCACGCCGATCGAACAGGAGATCAACGGCGTGGA
>CAYVVX010000798.1:1742-2464 GCA_964455315.1 uncultured Planctomycetales bacterium
ATTGTCGTGACCTTCAAGCTGGGCACCGATCTGAACTTGGCCCAGGTGCTGACCCAGAACCGCGTCTCCATCGCCGAAGCCAAGCTTCCCGAGGAGGTGAAGCGGCAGGGTGTGACCACCAAGAAAAAGTCGCCGAGCATCCTCCTGTGCGTCAACCTCGTGTCACCGGACAAATCGCGCAACCAGTTGTTCCTGTCCAACTACGCGACCATCCAGGTCAAGGATGTGCTGGCCCGCCTGCAGGGCGTGGGCGACGTGACCTTCCTGGGGGCTCGTGACTATGCGATGCGCATCTGGCTTGATCCTGAGCAGATGGCCGCCCGGAACATGACTGCCGGGGATGTGATCAAATCCCTCCAGGAACAGAATGTGCAGGTGGCCGCCGGCCGCCTGGGCGCTCCACCCGCGCCGCCGGGCCAGGACTTCCAGCTCACCGTCAACACCCTGGGCCGCCTGCCGTCCCCTCCTGAGTTCGAGGACATCATCGTCAAGGTCGGCGAGAACGGGCAGATCACGCGCGTGCGCGATGTCGGACGCGCGGAGCTCGGCGCGAAGAACTACGACGTGAACAGCTACCTGGACGGCGAGTCCTGCATCACCCTGGCCGTGTACCAGTTGCCCGGCTCCAACGCGCTGGAAACCGCGGACCTGGTGAAGGGGGCGATGGAGGAACTCAAGGCCAGCTTCCCCAACGGTGTGGATTACCGCATCGTTTACGACAC
>CAYVVX010000799.1:0-623 GCA_964455315.1 uncultured Planctomycetales bacterium
GGGGACTGCAAATCCCCGTACATCGGTTCGATTCCGGTCCGGGCCTCCACCCATGCTCAGCACCCGCCCAGCTCCCCGCTTCGCTTCGCCGATTCCGCTCCGCGGAAAAGAAAACCCCCCGGAACCGCTGGCTCCAGGGGGCGCACAGAATTGCCGCGGCATGGCTGCCGCGCTGCCGCGTCAGTCGTCGGAGGCCAGCATCGCGGCTTCCGGCGCCGGCGCCCCCACGGTGTCGACCAGCTCACCCATGGTGGCCAGCAGGCGATAGGTGGCGAAGATCTCGCCGTAGCGCGCGGTAATCAGGTTGTCGCGCGACAGGAACAGCTCGTTGTCCGCGTCCAGAAGATCGAGCAGGCCGCGCTGGCCGATGTCGAACTGCTGGGCGTACACGTCGCGGGTCCGCAGATTGGCTTCGACGTTCTGCGACAGGATCTGGACGTTCTGCTGCGAGACCTCGATGGCGTTCCAGGACACCCGCGCATCCTCCGCCACCCGACGCTCGTTGATGCGCAGGCTGTCGCTCGCTTCGGCGAGGCGATGCTTGAACTCGCGGATGCGGGCGCTGTCGGCACCGCCGCGATAGAGGTTCCAGCGCATCACCACCAGCGCGGTCGCGTCATGCT
>CAYVVX010000799.1:633-2463 GCA_964455315.1 uncultured Planctomycetales bacterium
GGCTGGCTTCCTGCTGCTTCACGTCGGCCTGCGCCGCTTCGATGTCGGCGCGGGCGAACTGAACCGTCGGGCTGTTCTCGATGGAGACGCTGACCGCCTCGTCGACATCCGCCGGCAGGACGTCCATCGGGATGGTCGGCGCGTCCAGGGTATCGGGCTGCTCGCCGATGACACGCTCGAACAGCGCCTCGGCGTCGCGCAGGTCGCCGCGGGTCTGCACCAGGACCGATTCGGCCGACGACAGCCGGGCCTCGGCCTGGCGCACATCGGCGATGTTGCCGCCGCCGCCCTGGGCGCGCTGCTGCACGCCGCCCAATGTCGTGCGATGCACGTCGACATTGTCCTCGGCGATCAGCACACGCTCACGATGGCGCAGCACCTCGAGATAGGCCTCGACGGCGTCCAGGCCGATGAACTCGGCAGTTTCGCCGACCCGATAGGCAGCCGACCTCACCCGCGCCTGCTGCCGCTCGACCTCGCTGTCGGCGAAGAAACCGTCGAACAGCAGCTGGCTGAGCGTCAGGCTCGCCTGCGAGCGGTGGCGCCATTTGCCGTCGTCATGCCCCTGGGCGTCGACGGTCGCGTTCTCGGAAAACTCCGGGCCGGTTTCGGCGCGCAGATCGATCTGCGGATAGTAGAGCGCCCGTCCCTGACGCAGCTCCTCGTCGACGGCGAGCCGATCGTTCGCCACCGCGCTCACCTCGGGATTGGTGCTGATCGCCAGGCTCACCGCCTCTTGCAGCGTCATGGCGTAGACCGAAGTGGCTCCGCCCGTCACAAAAGTGCCCGCGGCGGCAAGCATCAGCAAGAACCTGGATGACATATCGCCCCCTATTGCGCGCGGACCGGGACTGCCGACCGCGACTCGACTAACGACAGATCTTAGCTTCCGCTCGGCGCCTGTCACCGGACCGCGCGGACCGCGCTATCCCCCGCCCTCTCGCGAGATCGTTAACGCGGCCCTTCTACCATCTAATGCCTGGAAAGGCATCAGGAAATTACATCTAACGTTCCCGCATCGCTTCGTTCCGCGCGCGCAGAATCGGTTTCATCAGATACTCCATCACCGTCTTTTCACCGGTCAGGATATCGACCGAGGCCGTCATGCCCGGGATGATGGGCAACGGGTCGTCTGGCGTGCCGAGAAAATTCTTGTCGGTCCGCAGATAGATGCGGAAGAAGCTCTCGCCCTTTTCCTTGTCCTCGATGGCGTCGGCGCTGATCTGCTCGACCACCGCGTCCAGGCCGCCATAAATGCTGAAATCATAGGCGGAAATCTTAATCACCGCCTTCTGGTTGGGGTACATGAACGCGATGTCCGAGGGCCGCACCTGGGCTTCGATCAGCAGGGTGTCCTCGATTGGCACGATCTCCACCAGGTCCTGCCCGGGCTGAACCACGCCGCCGACCGTGCGCACCTTGACCACCTTCACGGTGCCATGGACTGGAGAGCGTACCTCTGTGCGCTGCACGCGATCACGGTCCGCCGTGAGGGCCTGCGTGAGCGACACCAGCTCGAGCTGACGTTCGGAGAGCGCGGTGGCGGCTTCGCTTCGGAACGTCACCAGCCGCTCATCGATCCGCCGCTGTGCTTCGTGGAGCGCCGATTCGGCCCGCGGCTTGGCCAGCGCGGTGGCGTCGATCTGCGACTTCAGGTCAAGCACCTCGCGTTCCAGCCGCAGCAGGTCGACCTTGGCGACGACGCCCTGCTCGGCCAGCGGCCGGGTGATCTCGAGCTCCTGCCGGGCCAGTCCGTGGGCCGAGCGCAGGCCGGAGAGCTTGCTGTCCAGCTCCTGGAGCTCCTGCTTCCGCTGGAGCACCTGGTCCTGC
>CAYVVX010000800.1:0-2217 GCA_964455315.1 uncultured Planctomycetales bacterium
CTGACCGTTCAGGGCCTCAACGTGCAGGGGCTGGCGGTGGGTGACCGGCTGGCCTTTGAGGGCGGGCCACTGCTCGAGGTGGCCTCCATCCGCAAGCCGTGCTACGTCCTCGACGCGATTCATCCCGATCTGAAGGAGGCCGTGGTCGGGCGTTGCGGTGTGCTCTGCCGGGTGATCCGTACCGGCGTGCTGCGTCCCGGGCAGTGTGTGGAGCTTCAGCCGGGTGATGCAGAGGCCGGGGAACGGCGCGAAGGCGATGGTCGGTGAGCGGCGGGGATGAGATCAGGTTTGTGGCCGGTGTGCTGGTGGGGGGGCGAAGTCGCCGCATGGGCCAACCCAAGGCGACGCTGGCATTGCCGGGCGGGGAGTCGCTGGTCGAACATGTGGTGAATGCGGCAAGGCAGGTGGACCGGGTCGACGAGGTGGTCCTGCTGGGGCGGTGCGCGGGTCTGCCGGAGGCGGTCGGGTCGCTGAAGGTGCTGGAGGACACGGAGCCGGGCGGGGGGCCGATGGCGGGGCTCTGTTCGCTGCTGGCGCATGCCGGGACGCGGTGGGGTCTGTTGCTGGCGTGCGACCTGCCGCTGCTGGAGGCCGGGCTGCTGGTACGGTTGTGCGATGAGGCCCGCGCGGACGTGGATGTGGTCGCGTATCGCCGCACGGATGGAGCGGACGGCTGGCATGCCTGCTGCGCCGCCTACGTGCCGCGGCTGCTCGATGCGGCCCTTGAGCAGGTCACACGCGGACGGCGGAGCCTGCATGCGCTGCTGGACAGCGCGCGGGTGGCGGGGATCGAACCCTCGCCGGAGGAGCAGCGCGGTCTGCGCAATCTGAACACCCCCGAGGACTACGCCCGGCTGGCCCGCGGCGAATGAGCCTCTGGTCAGCCTTTGAGGGGGGCGTCCGGCGGCGGCTCGATGCGGAAGATGCCCCATATCAGTGCCGCGGCCATGGCGAACCCGATCACGAATCCCGCCGCGGTGTTGATCGCCAGGCAGGCGCCGGCGGTCAGGGCCATGACGAAGAAGTCGACGCGGCTGGTCTGATCGCGGCAGACCATGGCCAGCTCCATGCCGCTGAACAGCAGCAGCACACCCAGCACCGACTGCGGATAGGCTTGCAGCCACCCCAGCAGGCAGCCGCCCAGCAGCACCGCCAGCAGCATCTTGGCAGCCCCGAGCATGACCACGCTGCCGCCGGTGCGGGCGCCGAAGCGATACTGGCCGGCCAGTCCGCCGGAGCCGTGGCATATGGGCATCGCACCGAAGGGGCAGCAGATGAGGTTCATGAGCCCCACCGAGGCGGCCACGCGCTTGGGGCTGACCGGCTTGTGGGGGAACAGGTCCGCGGACAGGGCGCAGACCGCGATGACGGAGTTCAGCAGGGTGAGCGGAATCTGGGGAATGGCGCCCTTGAGCAGACCGGTCTTCCAGGCCTGGGCGTCCATGAGGGAGGGCAGGTGCCAGGACATGCCCAGCCTGATCTGGGTGAGCAGCGCGGGTTGCGATGCCAGCAGGGCCACGAGCCCCACGCCGAAGACCACGAGTGCGCCCGGTACGCGCGCCGAGAAGTAGAGCATCAGCACAAGGATCGCGCAGAGGACGCCCATGCCGATGCTGTCCCAACCGATCCATGTACCTGTGTCGGCCACGTTGCTGAAGCCCATCTGGATCAGCTTGAGTCCCAGCGACAACTGCAGGCCCCGGATCACCGCCCGGGGGATGATCCGCTGGAAGCGGTCGACCCAGCCGGTCAGCGCCAGGATGAGCACCACGGCACCGGTGAGGATGCCGGCGGCGAGAATCCCGGCCTCTCCGAGGTTCTCGGTAATGGCGACGGTGGCGATGGCCTTCATGGGCTGGACCGGCATGGGCAGCCCGAACATCAACCCGGTGAGCAGGTTCATGAGCCCGGCGAAGAACAGGGACGGCCCCAGTTGCAGCCCGCAGCGGTTGACCATGCCGACGAGCAGGGGGATGAAGGTGCCCAGGTCGCCGAGGGCACCGGCGGCCTCGAGGCGGTCAAAACGCAGCCGCGGGGAACCGGTCTGCGCCAGGGGGTTCTGGTTGTGGCCGGCACTCATGAGCGGAACTCTCTGCAAGGCGCTGCGGTGAGGTGCCGCTCCCGGCACCAGCCCTCGTATGCGAGCGATGGCCGTCATCAGGAACCTGTCATGTTCCGGTCTCCGTTGGTGATGGAAATCGGGCATTCTATCGGCTG
>CAYVVX010000800.1:2227-2462 GCA_964455315.1 uncultured Planctomycetales bacterium
TCAGGGTGGAGGGAGTCTCTCGTTTTCGGGGCAGGTCGGTTTCAGGAATGTGAACGTGTTGCCCGTGGGCTGAGCATCCCCGGCGGCCGCGTTCCAGGCCATGGCCAACCGCTGCCCCGGATTGCCAATCACGAAGCGGCAGTGGAGTGGTCGCCGCGTGGGCAAGATCGTCGGTCAGCACGGGCAGTTGCGAGGCGAAGCGAGGCGGTGCTAGAATAGGCCACGATCATGCGGG
>CAYVVX010000801.1:0-2459 GCA_964455315.1 uncultured Planctomycetales bacterium
CGCTCACCGAGCCCTTGCGGATGTGAAACTCCGGCACGCGGATCAGGAACGGCCGTACCGATCGGCCTTGCAGTCGCACGATGGCCTCGCCCACCTGAAGGCTGCCGAGCAGGTTTTTCTCCTGGTCCTCCAGCAGCATGGCCTGGCTCATGGCGCTGACGTCGGTGCGGTGCTTGACGTTGAAGCAGATGGCCGTGTAGGTGTTGGCCAGGGCGGAGGGGGTGATCGTCGAGGGCATCTGGTCGAGCAAGACGATCGCGGTCCCAAACTCCCTGATTTCTCGAAAGGCCAGCTCCATCACGCTTTGGCCGCCGACGAACGAACTGCGTTCTCCCGACAGGATGTGGTGGGCCTCTTCGATGATGATGGCGTGCTTGAACGTCTCGCGGATCGGCTCGGTCATTCTGAGGTGGTGGATCCACAGCAGCAGGCTGCTGGCCACCATGACCTTGTCCTGCTGGGTGAGGGCATCAAGTTCGAGCACCACCGGCCGGGTGAGCAGTTCAGCCAGGTCGTCCTGGCCGGCATTCACGAGCGTGTCCATCTCGCCGAAACAGAGGCTGGCCAGCGCCCGCAGCGCCGACGACATCCATCCCGCCTCCCGGCCGGTGCTGGGCCGGGCCTTGAGCACGTCGAGCACATCGCGAAACGTCGGCCAGCGATCCACGCTGCCCCGGTACACGCCCGCTTCCTCGTACACGCGATCGATGGCCTCTTGGAGCAGGAACATGACCCCGTCACCGAGCAGGTAGGCATGAGCGATCACGCTGATGAGTTTTTTCAGCCAGGTCTGCGGCGGTGTGCCCGGAGGCGGGATCAATGGGTTGAATGACAGCGGCGAAACCGAGCGGCCGATGGTGTACACGGCCATCTCCTCGAAGCCGGGCAGGCCAACCAGATCGCGGTAGTTGCGCTTCCAGTCTAGAACCAGTACGGGCTTCTTATAGCGGGTAAGTTCCTGAACAACCAGGAAGCCGAGATTCGTCTTCCCCGCACCCGAACGACCAAACATACCGACGTGCTGGGTCCACTCGTGCTCGCGCAGGCCGAACGGGTGCAGGGCCTGGCCATTGTAGGTCACCGTGCCGAGCGCGTACTCGCCCCTGGCGTCGGCGGCGCTGGGCGGGATAAGGCCCGGGCCATCGGATTGCAGGTTGCCGAGGAAGTGCTGTGCGGCCAGCAGTTCGAGGTACTCGTGGATTTGTTTCTTACCGTCCTCGTCCTCGGCCACGAACGCCAGCCAGATGCGATCCGCTCGGGGACCGACAATCGGTCTCAGCTGGCGGCACAGCTCACGCACCCGCGCAAACCGGCCGCGATCACTCTCCGGCACCGTATCCTCCGCCCAGGCAACCCATCCGGCGGGCCACCGCGAGCTGCTCGGCCTGGCGCTCGACCAGCAGGGTCCGCAGTTCCTGCGTGTCGCGCCAGTGGCCGACCTCAAGTGTTCGCTTCTGGCGTTCCAGGTTCATGATGTGCTTTTCCGCGTCCGTGACCGGCGGCACGTACGGCGCCCCGGGGCCATACAACCGCAGCGGGATCCGGCCCTTGAGCTCGTAGATCTGGCGGTCGAGGTCGGCCATGTGCTGGCCGGTGAGCTGCTGGCGGTCGGCCAGGAGTCGGTCGAGGTGCTCGGCCTTGACCTGGTGGTCCTACATCTGGTTCTGAAAGACGAAGGCAGCGAGGTCGGCGGGAAACATGGTATTGGTGGGCTCCGGCTCTCGATCTTCCGCGGCCGGGTAGAAGGTGGCGATGATGTGCGATGAGTCGGACCATCCGGCAACAGGGTAGCGACTATGCAGACCGGCCCCGTAGGCGGGCGGGTTCTCATCTTCCTGTGCGTGGTAGGTCGGGTACGCTTTCATGGTGCAACTCCAGAGTGGTAGCACGTGGGCGGGGTTTATAAGTGTTGCGGTTCAGAGGAGCTGCCATTCAGGATCACACCGGGCGAAATCGCCTGCCTGCTCAGATCGATGGCCGGATATCGACCGGCTCATTCCGAACCTGTTTCCCCCGGCAAAGCTGGATGCTCTTGGCCGACACTGCCCAGACCCTGCGCGTGGCCGAGGCCAGCATGGCGTAGCCCGATCGCCCGCCCAGGGAAGTAAGCTGTTGTTCAAGCTTGGCGGGCAGTTCCTGACGCAGCCAGGCCCCGGGGTCGTCCGCTGGAATCTGGTATCCTGACTCCCGCAGCCGCCCGGCCACGGCGTTGGCCAGGTAGTCGAACGCGAAAGCGATCTCGTCCGGCCCGGCCTGCGAGCGGTCGCGGTGGGCGACCGGGTACAGCCACACGCCCGGGTGAGCTCCCAGAACATCCAGGATCATCGGTGCGAGCGCGACGTCGCCGTTGACCGGCACTGCGGGCGCTGCCTGTCTGGCCGGGGTCCTGCCGGCCACCAGGGACTCCGTATCGCGCTTGCCGAACTCCCTGACCCGCACCGGCCGCACAAACGGCTGGT
>CAYVVX010000802.1:0-2457 GCA_964455315.1 uncultured Planctomycetales bacterium
AGCGCTCCGAACCAACCGCCGCGCGGATCTTGTCCATCTCCTCCGTCAGCATGGTGCGGAACATGCCGACCTCGATCCGCCGCCCGTCGTCGAGCACGCCGGTCGGGTGGCGGAGCCACTGCCAGATCTGCGTCCGGGAGATCTCCGCGGTGGCGGCGTCCTCCATCAGGTTGTACAGCGGCACGCAGCCGTTGCCGCGCAGCCAGGACTCCAGGTACTGCACGCCCACGCTGATGTTCATCCGCACGCCGGCTTCGGTAATCGTCCCCTTCGGCACGGCCAGCAGCTCGGCCGCGCTGACGTTCACGTCCGGGCGCTGGCGGTCGAGCTGGTTGGCGGCGGGCATCTTCGCGTCGAACACCTCCATCGCGATGGGCACCAGCCCGGGATGAGCCACCCAGGTGCCGTCGTGCCCGTCGGTCGCTTCGCGCTCCTTGTCCGCGCGAACCTTGGCGAGGGCTTCTTCGTTGGCTTTGGGATCGTTCTTGATGGGGATCTGCGCGGCCATGCCGCCGATGGCATGGGCCCCGCGGAGGTGGCAGGTCTTGATGACGTTGAGCGTGTAGGCCCGCATGTTGGGCACGGTCATGGTCACCTGGGCCCGGTCGGGAAGCACAAACTCGGGCTTGCGGCTGAACTTCTTGATGAAGCTGAAGATGTAGTCCCAGCGCCCGCAGTTGAGCCCGGCGGAGTGCTCGCGCAGCTCGTAGAGGATCTCCTGGGTCTCGAATGTCGCCAGGATGGTCTCGATGAGCACGGTGGCCTTGATGCTGCCCCGGGGGATCTTCAACGCATCCTGAGCGGTAACGAACAGGTCATTCCACAGCCGTGCCTCCAGATGGCTCTCCAGCTTGGGCAGGTAGAAGTACGGGCCGCTGCCGCTGTCGAGCAGGCGTCCGGCGTTGTGGAAGAAGTACAGCCCGAAGTCGACCACCCCGCCGGGCACCGGCTCACCGTCGAGCAGGATGTGCTTCTCGGGCAGATGCCAGCCGCGCGGGCGGACCATGAGCGTGGCGGTCTGCTGGTTCAGGGCGTACTGCCTGCCTTCCGGGCTGGCAAAGGAGATGGTGCGGTTGATCGCGTCGCGAAGGTTGATCTGGCCTTCGATCACGTTGGCGAAAGTGGGCGCGTTGGAATCCTCGAAGTCGGCCATGAACACCTTCGCCCCGCTGTTGAGGGCGTTGATGATCATCTTGCGATCGACGGGACCGGTGATCTCGACGCGGCGGTCCTGCAGATCCTTCGGCACCGGGGCGACCCGCCAGTCACCCTCGCGGATGGAACGCGTCTCGGGCAGGAAGTCGGGCAGTTTGCCGGCGTCGATCTCGGCCTGACGCCGGACACGGCGGGCGAGCAGTTCCGCGCGCACCGGCATGGCCTGCCGGCAGAGCGTCGCGACGAAGCGCAGCGCTTCCGGCGTGAGCACCTCGGCGCAGGCGTCGTGAACGGCACCGATGATCTGCATACCGGCGGGCGGATTGAGCTTGGATGCGGTCATGAGGGCTTCCTGAGACAAGGTCGAATCACGAGACATCAACGATCGATTGTGCGACGGCGCCAGCGAGCCTGGCGCGGCGGTCCAAGATAACCCATGCCGCCGACGCGGGCCAACCATGTTGTTCGCGGCCCGGGCCGGCTGGCGTTTTTTGCTGCGCCGGCTACAATGAATTCTGGTGGAAGACATGGCGCGTCCTCGACATTATCCCTTCGTGCGTTTCGTCATCGGCCTCTGTTACGGCCTGGCGGTCGCCGGCCTGCTGGCCGGGCTGGGCGGCGGCGGCTACCTGTGGTACCGGGCCGAAGCGATGACCAGCGGCGTAGTCGTCGGCGGACCGTTGTACGAGCTGATCGGGACGATGCCGCCGGCCCAACTGCTGCTGGTGGCGATCGGCTGCGCCGTGGGCGGGCTGGTCGCTTTCCTGCTCTTCGGCACCGTCGCCCAGATGCTGAGCATGCAGCGCGACCTGAGCCGCCACGCGGCGATCCATACCCAACTGCTGGACAGCATCCTGGACCAGAGCGAGGAAGCACAGGCGGCCGGCAAGCCGAACCGCGTGGACCTGTGCGAAGGGTGCGGGCGGCTGGGAGCACTGCACCGGATCGACTCGGGGCAGTGGGTGTGCCGGGAATGCCGCCGGCAACTCCGGACGGCGTAAGGGCGCGGGCGGGCGGCTTCGGACGATCACTTCTTCAGAACTCCACAACAAGCCGGTGTCGGAGATCGGTCCGGCCTTGGGTCCGATTGGCTTCGTTTTCGGGTGCGGCGGAGGGAAAAACCCTCCCGGCGGGGTCGAAAACCGCGATTCGGTGGCTTCGTTTGGCGCAGTTTTTTCTTCCAGCCCGCCTCCGGACTCCGTCGAAATGGAGCGAGGTACGGGCGACGCACGCCGGGGACAGTTATGGGGTTTCGAGCACCTCATGGCGGGAGAACAGGGTGCGTGCTCCGATTGGGGAGGG
>CAYVVX010000803.1:0-2457 GCA_964455315.1 uncultured Planctomycetales bacterium
CGGTGGCCGGGCTGACCGGCGTGATGGATCCGCTGAACGGCACGTACACGGTGCCCGGCGTTGAGAACGGGTCAACCATCGTCAACTGCCGTTGGCCAGGCAACTCGCCAAACTCTGTTTTCAACTATGGCCCGGTGCCGGATGCGCCGGCCGGATGCAACATGTATCGCCTGCTGCTGACGGTGCAGTTCCGGTGCAACGGTTCCAGCGGGGTGTTCGTCCACGTGATCGCCTCCGCGGAGCGGGTGCCCTGGTTCGTCTCGGGGCCAAGCAAGGTGTGCTACACCGGGTTTGTTCTGGATGCCGTCGGCCCGGACGCGGACAACCCCGCGCCGCTGCCTCCCAGCAGAATCAGGACGAGCGAGGGGGCCATCGAGCTGCTGAACGGGCAGTCATTCTCGGCGCCGATCACGGTCTGGCATCAGGCCACCTCGGACGGCTCCAGTGCCTGGTTCCGCTCCTGCGTCGGCAACACGATGCAGTTCACCCTCAACAGCGTGGTGCGGGCATGACCGCGCGGGAGTACATCACCGCCGCCGGCGGGGCGTGGCCTGATGAGGCGGCGGAGCCGGCAGTCGTGGAGCCGGCGATCGACGAGCTGGGGCGGGCGCTGGTGGCCGATGAGGTGACGGAGGCGCGGCTGGCGATCTGCCGGGCGTGCGGGCTGTATACGCCCAACGCGAGCTGGGGCGGCTGTCTGGAAATCGAGGGGTGCTGTGCGTTCTACATTCAAGAGGTACGGGCGGGCCGATGCCCGCGCAAGAAGTTCGGAGGTGCGTGATGTCCGACTGCCGTCCCACGTGCGAAGAATGCGGCGCCGCCAAGTGCCAGCCACGCCTGGACCGGCTGGACAAAGCCATGTTCGGAAACGGGCATCCTGAGGATGCCCTGCTGACGCGGGTGTTCATCATCGAGGAACGACTGAAGCGCAACACAAAACTGACCGGCGCGGTGTTTGGCGCCATTCTCCCGGTGGCCTTGAAGGCGATCTGGGACTTCGTTCGCGGAAGCTGACGCCGCCACGGTGGGCGGCGCATGGATATCGAAAGGAGAGTTCTGTCATGAACGCAGTGTTGAAAACGATCCTGGGGCCGACGGCGGCATTGCTGCTGTCGCGCAAGACGCAGGCAGTGGTCGCATCGACCATCGCCGGCTGGCTGGTGGCGCGGTGGGGCTGGGAGTCCGGGCTGTCGGATATCGTGGTGGGCTGGATCGCGTCCACGATCGTGGCCGTGGGCGGCGTCATCGCCTACTGCATCGCCAAGGAAGATGCCGCAGAGAAGTCCGCCGGCAACGTGCTGACCGGCACGCTCCAGACGATGGAGACCAAGGAATCGCCGCCGCCCGGATCGCCGCTGCCGGTGCTGGCCCTGCTGTGCGTGCTGCCGCTGATGCTCGCCGGGTGCAACCAGGACACCCGCAACCCGCAGGACATGCGGGCCGGCCAGTACGCCGGATCGGCGACCAACCAGGACGCCGCGACGCAGGGATCGCAGGTCTACACCTACATCATCAACGCGCCCGGGCGCGGGTCGCCCTACGGCGTGGGCGCTTCCGGCGTGGACATGGCCGGGCTGCTGGCCGGGACCGACGGCGGGGGTGAGGCGGTGGGCGACCTGGCCTCCACCGGCGCGGGCAACGGCGTGACCGGCCCGAAGGCTGGCTATCTGCAGGGCGGCATCACCCTGAACATCACCACCGGCGGGACGGCGCCCAGCCTGACCGGCACCACCACGGGGTCGGCCACGCAGACGCCCACGCAGACCTCGACGCAGTACCCGCACCAGGAGGTGCGTCCGGAGACGGCACTGTCGGCGAACGCAGGCCTGGCACCGGGCGGGATCGTCGATCAGAACGCGACGGCAGCCAATCGCGGCAACGCGGACGGCAGCGGAAAGACATCGACCAATACGCTGACGGTGTCGCAGATCAAGGCGGCGATGGACCAGTTGAGCAAGCTGTCGAGCGAGCAACTCGACGCCCTGCTGCCGTTCCTGCCGCCGGGGATGCGCGACTTGTTGGTGGTGGGCCCGGCGACGCAGCCGGCGAGCGAGCCGAGTGAGTGATGGCCACGATCATCGACGCCAAGTATTCCACGGTGATCGGGACGCCGGACGAGCTGCGGGCGTTCCTGTCGATCGCATCGGGCGCGGGCATCATGGACCTGAAGTATTCGAACTTCATCGTGCTGCGTGAGCCCATGACCGACGCCCGGCTGCGGGCGGCACTGGAGGCGGTGCCGGCACCGAAGGGCCGACGCAAGAAAGCCTGACACCCTCCGCGGGGCGCCGGGCAACTCTCCGGCCCCGAACACCGGCGCCCCGCGCCCCTTGCCCTTACCCGGCCTGAGATGCACAGGCCGAGTTGACGCCCGCCGACCGCGTTCCTCCCGGTTGGCGGGTTTTTTCGTGGTGGGAAAGTGAGAAGGTGAGAAGTGAGAAAGTAAGAGCTGGCGCC
>CAYVVX010000804.1:0-2449 GCA_964455315.1 uncultured Planctomycetales bacterium
ATCTTGCGAATCACCAGGCCGATCGAATCGCTGCGCTGGATGGTGACCGGATCCGCGGTCATGAACCTGGTGATGGGCGACTCGAAATCCGCACGACCGGCGAGCACCCGCTTGAGGTAGTCGCGCTCGGTGAAAATCCCCGCCAGGCGATTGCCCTCGCAGACCAGCACGCAACCGGAGCCGGCCTCGCGCATCACCTCGATGGTGTCGCGCAGCGTGGCCCGCGGTGAGACCGTCAGTGGCGGCCGCACCTCAAGCTCCGACAGATCATCGTGCCAAAGATTCTCGCGAAGACTCAAAACACCGCTCCGGAGGGTTCCGCTTTGATCAAAGATAGCGGATCAGTCCTTTGATTCAAGTGTAGTACCCTGATTCCCCGGAAACACGGCTCCGAAAAAACCGCCGCCCGCACCCGCGGATCCACCCGACTGCTTCTCTTCCAGCATATGTATACATGCGGTTATCGACAGGAAAGCCGCATAAACAACATCATTCACGATGATCCGGCCACTTCGTGCACTTTTGCACGAAGTGGCCGTCCCGAATCGGCGCGTGTCACCGCCCGCCGGCGCGGCCATGACGCGGCATTATGGGGCTTCTTCCCCTTCGATCTGATCCCCGGCAGGGAACGGCGACGACTGCTGGAGTCGGGGGCGGGAATAGCCGACGGGTCAGATGACACCGTGCCCGCGCCGTCACACGGCACAGGTGAGGTCCGGGGGCCAACATGACCATCCGCGAAATCCGTCTTCGTCCGCCCGTCACCATCCGGCCCTTCGCCAGCACGGATGACTGCATCCGTCAGCTCTGGACCCGTGGCGTCCGCCACCTCATGGTGGTGGACGAGCATGGGCTGGCCGGCATGGTGACCCACGGCGCCCTGCTCGAGAGCGTGGGCATGCTGACCAGTGCGGAGCGCCGCCTGGTCACGCCCGAGAATGCCGACGAGGTTCTCGTCGCGGACGTGATGGACGCCGAGGCTCCCTGCGTTCACCCGGACATGCTGGCCACCGACGCGGCCCATCGCATGCTCTACGAGCAGCACAGCGGGCTGCCGGTGGTCGAGGACCGCCGGCTGCTGGGCATCGTCACCCAGTCCGACCTGCTCCAGCTCTTCGCGGGCATCTGCTGGCTGGGAGAAGTTCCGCTCCAGCAGGAGCGCGTCTTCCTGTTCGGCTCGCGCATCTTCCGAACCCTCTCGCCGCGGGACACGCTCAGGGAGGCCTGCCGGCGGCTTACCGGCAGTCACCTGGACACCCTCCCGGTGGTGAACGGCGATCAGGTCGTGGGCACCCTGTCCGACCGGGATATCCGCCAGGCCATGGGCCGCGGCGGCGTGGGCGGCTGGTTCGATCTGCCCGTGGCCGACGTGATGGTCCAGGACTTCCCCATGCTTTCCCCCGACAACCCGCTGGCACTGGCGGCCGAACTGATGCGCGTGCAGAAGGTCACCATGCTGCCGATCCTGCATCGCGGCCGGCTGGTCTCGCTGCTCACCGTGGCCGACCTGCTGGGGGCGTTCTGCACCGGGGCGACCATCCACGCATGAACACCGCCTGAGCGTGTGAACGACTTTGCCAATCCGGTTGTGCCCGCGGTGCCCTCACGCGATAATCCCCGCAGTTCCACCTCTGAACGAGCACCGGGCACATGGGTGGACGGGAGGTCAGAAGTCTGATGGAAGAGATCTACGGCAAGCGGAAGCTGTCCGAGGGCCATCCCGACAATCACCGCTTTGACCTCGACACCTATGTGCGGTCGGTGCAGGCTCGTCCCGATGATCGCCCACGCATCGAGCGCATGCTCACCTACATGGGTCGCCTCAAGGATCTGAGCCGAGTCAGGAATACGCTGGTGTTGGGCTGCGGGCCTCTGCCGGCCACGGTGAAGATCCTCCGCGACAAGGGTTTCAACTCGGTCGGCATTGAACCGGTGCGATCGTTTGTCGAGAAGGCCCGCGAGTTCCTCGGCTCCGAAGAAGCGGTTCTGGTCGGTGCCGCGGAATCCATCCCGCTGCCGGATAACTCGCAGGATATCGTGTTCTTCGAAAGCGTGCTTGAACACGTGGACTCGCCGTTCCTGGCCATGCGCGAAATCCACCGGGTGACCGCGCCGGGCGGCGTAGCATTCGTTGTGACCACCAATCGCAAGCGTATTTCGTTCACCGGCTACAACGGCGAATTCAGGATTCCCTTCTACAACCGGTTCCCGAAGCTGCTGAAGGAATCATACGTCTTTCAGCACCTGCACTATCGCCCTCACCTGTCCAACTTCGTGCAGCGCCCGGCGGTGCATTGGTGGAGCTACGCCGACCTGTGCGCTCTCGGGCGCCAAGCCGGCTTCGCTCAGTTCTACTCCCCGATCGACCTGGTTGCGACCACGGATCCGGCCATCGCCGGCAGCCGGTTTCGTCGCATGGTCCTTCGCCATGTGCAGCACAACGCCTGGC
>CAYVVX010000805.1:0-2443 GCA_964455315.1 uncultured Planctomycetales bacterium
GAGCGTGTCGAGCGCGGCGAGGCCACCCTGACCAACGCCCACGTGGACATCAAGCCGCCGGACCCGATCGGCCCGCTGGGCAGCGGCTACGACAAGATCCGCGCCGGGCAGGTCAGCCTGCCGGTGATCGGGAAGTGAACCGGGCCTGCCGACCTCGCTGTCTTGTAATCATCAAGCTTTCCCATGAGAATCATGCCGCGCCCGCGTGCATCTCCCGCGGCCCGCCGGTGGATGTCCGATGCCTGCGTTCGCGGCAGGATCCAGACGATGACGTGAAACCATCCGCGCTGTTCAACTGATACGATCAGCGCCTGCAACGCACCATGAAGCAGCATCACCGCAACAACCCCCGCGGCTACCTGTTCATCGCCCCCGCGGCGCTGTACCTGGCGGTGTTCTCGCTGTTCCCGATCCTCTACGCCGCCTGGGTCAGCCTGCACCGCTGGCACCTGCTCAAGCCCGACCACACCTTCCTGGGCCTGGGCAACTACCGCTCGCTGCTGGGCGATCCGCTCTTCCAGAATGCCATCTGGAATACGCTCATCTACGCCGTCGCCAGCGTCCCCCTCGGCGTGGCCACTGCGCTGCTGGTGGCCATGCTGGTCAGCCGGCAGATCCGCGGCGTGGGGCTGTTCCGGGTGTTCTACTACGTCCCGGCGGTCTGCTCGCAGGTGGCCATCTCCATGGTCTGGATCTGGATCCTGCTGCCGGAGATCGGGCTGATCAACTACGCGATCGGCGTCTACAACCGCTTCGTCGAGGGGCTGGGCTCGACCCTGCACCTCAAACTCGGCGCGTTCACCGTGACCACCTCCACCGACTTCCTGCACCAGCCGGGGTGGGCCATGGCCGCGCTGGTGGCCATGAGCCTGTGGATCGGACTGGGCCCGCGGATGGTCATCTTCGTCGCCGGCCTGCAGTCCATCCCCGACGTGCTCTACGAGGCCGCCGACCTGGACGGGGCCAACCGCGTGCAGCGGTTCCTGTACGTGACCCTGCCGCAGCTTGCCCCCACCGCGCTGTTCGTCACCGTGACCACCACCATCGCCTCGTTTCAGCTCTTCACGCCGGTGTACATGATGACCCGCGGCGGGCCGCGGCGGACCACCGATGTCGTCTCCTACCACATCTACAAGGAGGCCTGGCAGAAGCTCGAAGTGGGCATGGCCAGCGCCCAGTCGTACGTCCTCTTCGCCATGATCCTGGCCGTGGCGCTGGTCCAGCTGCTGCTCATGCGCCGCGGCCTGCGGCAGGAGACCATCGCATGAGCGGTGTGCCGGATCATGACCGCGAGACGCAACCGGACACGCAGCCGATCCGCTGGGGCCGCGCCGCGGCCATCGCCGCGCGCTACCTGCTGCTGACCCTCATCGCGGTGTTCACGCTGCTGCCGTTCGTGTGGATGTTCTTCACCTCGCTCCATCCGAGAAACGCCGAACCGCCGACCATGGACAACCTCCTCGCCCCCGAGGACGGCGTGTATCACTGGGACAACTACGAGTATGTCCTGACCTATCCCGAGCTGCCGGTGCCGCGGTTCGCGCTCAACAGCCTGCTGGTCACCTGCGCGGTGGTGGTCTTCCAGCTTGCCCTCTGTTCGCTGGCGGCGTTCGGCTTCTCGCGGATGCGGTTCCGCGGGCGGGACACCATCTTCTTCGTGTTCCTGCTCATGATGATGATTCCCGGGCAGGTGCTGTTCGTGCCCCTGTTCCTGATGGTCCAGAAGCTGGGCTGGCTGGACACCTACTGGGCGCTGATCATCCCGGCGCAGTACCTCAGCACCGCCTTCGGCACCTTCATGCTGCGGCAGTTCTTCATCACCATCCCCACCAGCCTGGACGAGGCCGCCCGGCTGGACGGCTGCGGCGACCTGCGCATCCTCTGGCACGTGATCCTGCCCAGTGCCCGCCCGGCGCTGGCCGCGGTGGGGGCGTTCGCGTTCATCTGGACCTGGACGGACTTCTACTGGACGCTGCTGGCGACCAGCACCACGCCGATGCGCACGCTGGAGGTCGGGTTGTCGGTGTTCAACGACTCCTACGGCGGCACCTACTGGCCGCTGCAGATGACCGCGGCGATGATCGTGCTGATCCCCGTGCTGCTGGTGTTTCTGGTCCTGCAGCGGTATTTCGTTCGCGGGGTGGTGATGAGCGGGTTGAAGGGGTGAGTGATGGGGGAAATGTGAGAAGTGAGAAGGGAGAGGTGAGAAAGGGGAAAGCGGGGCCTGCCGGTTGTTCGGCGGTGGCTTCGATTGGGTTCGTTTTTGCGGGGGGCGGGGGAGGAATCGGCGTTTTCGGGGGCGGGAAGGGGGTTTTGGTGGGTTCGTTCGCGCGAAAAAAAAACGCAGTAAGCAGTTGGCAGTAAGCAGTGGCGGTCGGCTGTCGGCCGGCGGGGAGGGCGGAGGGATTTGAACAGGAGGCAACGGAGGAAACGGAGTGCTGGG
>CAYVVX010000806.1:0-2431 GCA_964455315.1 uncultured Planctomycetales bacterium
AGCCGCTCCTTCCGATACCGCGTCAGCTCGCCGACCTTCAGTTCCGCGATGGAGGAGAGCTGTCCCTCGGCTTCGGCGCGGAAATGCCGCTCGTAGTCCCGGTAGTAGGCGTAGCCCGTGCTTACGATACCCAGCGCCAGGACGAGGAAGATCAGGACGAAGACGAGGGCCGGTCTGGAATCGTCTCCGGGCAAGCTGCCAACCAGGCCCCCCCGCCCCCCGGCCGAAGCCAGGAGCGCCAGGCCCAGCGTGCTGAAGGCAAGGATGGTGTTGAGCGCGGGCGGGATGAAGCCACTGCCGTAAAGCAGCGGCGTGCCGAAGCCGTAGGCCAGCAGGAAGACGAAGCTGGTGGCCAGCAGGACCCCTGCGGCAGCCAGCGCCAGGCCGACCCGCCAGCGCCTGAGGGGGGCCGGCGAGAGCGAGGCCAGGAACGACACGCCGGCGAGCACGAAGCAGACCGCCGTGACCACGGACATGTGGCCCAGGGGTGCGCCCTGAACCGTACCGGAAATCTCCAGGCCGAGGTGTTCGCCCGCCCACTGGACCTGCCGCCAGCCGAGCGTGAACAACACGAGCGCGGCCAGCAGGCCCAGGCCGGCCAGCGCCGCGCTGAACCGATGGGCCAGGGAGCTGAGCGGCGCCCGGGCGCGCACCCCCAGGGCGGCGCCATACAACAAGAACAGCGCCGCGGTGCTCGGCGCCATGGGGACCCGGTCGGCTCCGAAGCTGGCGAGTGGCATCCATCCGAGCACCCACCCCAGCAGGGCCAGGAGTCCGAAAGCCATCGTGACGAGGCCCGCCGCTCGCAAGGGCGGGGCGTTCATGCGCGTTCTCCGCCTGGCGGCGACGCCTCCTTGCCCGCGCCTCGGCCGTGGTCCGTCGGCGCAGGAACGCTCGCGTGGCGCGGCGGTTCGCCCAGGCGCTGGCACAGCTCGTTGATCTCCCGCTTCAGTTCGATCATCCGCAGCTCGCGGTCGACGATGGCGCGGTTGAACCGCTGCAGTTCTTCGTTGCTGGCGCGAAGTGCCTCAGCCTGCTGCTGGAGTGCTGCCTCAGCCCGCTTGCGCGTGGTGATGTCCTGCGCGGCTCCCCACAGAGCGGTCGCTTCGCCCGCCGAGTTCCTGAGCGCTTCGCCGTGCACCCACATCCATCCTGTGCTGCCGTCCGGCCGGAGCATCTCGAGTTCCAGTTCGTACGGCACGCCCGTGGCTCGCGTCTTTTCGAGGGCCGTGGCCAGCGCTGCCCAGCTCGCGGGCGTGAACAGCTTCGAGTGCTCGGTGTAGGGCGGAGGCGGCAGCGACGGATCGAAGCCGTACATCCGGTACAACTGCTCCGTCCAGGTGACCCGGTTGGTGGCGACGTCGAGATGCCAACTGCCCAGGTGGGCGATCTGCTGCGAACTCCTGAGCTGCCGCTCGCTCGCCTCCAGGGCGGTGTTCATCTCCATCAACTGGAGGCGCTGGAAAGTCATGTCGCTGATGAGCTGCGTCATGCCCAGCAGGAACTCCATCGCCGTCTCGACCTTTTCCCGGGAGACGACCGGGACGTCGTCGAGCGCCCGCAAATAGGACCCTTCGTCGAACTGATACCGGCCGGCCTGTGCGCGGAACAGGGAACGGTCGGGCGGATCGAAGAAGAACTGGCCGGAAAACAGGGTCGCGACGTGCTCCCCCCCGACCACCAGCGGCACGGCCACGTCGACCAACCCGTTCAGGCAGGAGTAGAAGTGATACCTCTTGCCCTGCTGCATGGCGCTCGCCAGCACCGTATCGCTGGTAGTGCAGTGGCGTGCCGACTCGGGATGGACGCGGTGGAAGTCGGTGCAGATCCGTCGCCAGCCCGACTGCGCCAGGACGTTCCCCTCGAGATCGAGGATGGCGGTGACGAACCCCGTGGTCTTGTTGAACCCCTCGAGCAGGGCGGAGACCCGCTCGAAATCGATGACGTCCAGGATCCTGCCGGTCATGTGCGTTCGCCTCAGCCGAAGGTCGAGCGTTCAGGCGCTGTCTCCCAGGCCACGCGTCTTCGGCGGATTATGCGCGCGCTACGGGTTGCCAAGACGACCTGATGTCGTCGCCCGGACCAACGAGTCGGAGGCCGGCCGGACCTTCTACTTCAGTGCCGATAGCGCCCAGCCCGCCGATGGCGGGGAGGTCGGAGTCCTCCACGATCAGCAGGTCGAGGTCGCTGTCGGGGTTCGCGGCCCCGTGAGCGTGAGACCCGAAGAGTTCCCCGGGAGGCAGCCGGAAGATGGCAGGATGACGTCGACGGGCCAGGGATGCCTGTGGCTTGGCGCATGGCGAGGAGGCCGGAGATGGATCCCGAAACGCACTGGCAGCAGGTGTGGGGCTCGAAGTCGCCCGAGCAGGTGAGCTGGTACGAGCCGGATCCCGCCACCTGACTGGAGCTGATCGGCGCAGTTGCGCCGACC
>CAYVVX010000807.1:0-2424 GCA_964455315.1 uncultured Planctomycetales bacterium
GAGCCGGTTACGAAGGTTCCGGCCAGCACTCCCGCGCAAAAACACAACCGCAGCGAAGATATCGCTTTCATATCAGCCCCTCCGAAAGAGCTATTGCTTTGAAGCCCAGAGCCCGATTTCCCCGGAGCCCCTGACGATTCTCCGGACGAATCACCGCCGAGCCCTCCTGCCAGCCCGTGCCAGCAGGCAATTCTCTGTATTCTACCGGAGCCAGACCCCCGCGCCCACCTTTTTGTGGTTGCTTTTTGGGTTTGTGTGGTTTATGTGCGGATTAGTACGGCTGATACTACGCCTGCGGACGGCACTATTGGGGCCGGGCGGGAGGAAGGCTCCGCGGCTGGTTATTCCCATTCAATGGTGCTGGGCGGCTTGCTGGACACGTCGTAGACCACCCGGTTGATGCCCTTGACCTCGTTCATGATGCGGGTGGAAATCCTGGCCAGCACTTCGTAGTCGATATGCACCCAGTCGGCGGTCATGAAGTCGGTGGTCTCGACGAAGCGGATGGCGGCGACCTGCTGCCCCTCGTAGGTCCGCCCGTCGCCCATCACGCCGACGGCGCTGATCGGCAGCAGGGCGGCGAAGGCCTGGGCGATCTTGCGGTACCAGCCGGCCGCGCGGATCTCCTCGATGACGATGTCGTCCACCTCCTGAAGGAGGGCCACGCGGGCGGGGGTCACCTCACCGACGATCCGCACCGCCAGCCCGGGCCCGGGGAAGGGGTGCCGCCAGACGATCTCCTCGGGCAGGCCCAGGTGCTCGCCGGCCAGGCGGACCTCGTCCTTGAACAGATCGCGCAGCGGCTCGATCAGCTCGAAGCCGAGCTGCTCGGGGAGCCCGCCGACGTTGTGGTGCAGCTTGATGTTGGCGGCGTGCCCGGCGAGCCCGCGGCCGGATTCGATCACGTCGGGGTACAGCGTGCCCTGGGCCAGGAAGCGGGCGTTGGGGATCGACCCCGATTCGGACTTGAACACCTCGATGAACTCGTGCCCGATGTGGATGCGCTTCTGCTGCGGGTCGGTGACGCCGGCCAGCCGGCCCAGGAACCGCTTCCCCGCGTCGGCCACGCGCAGGTCGATCTTGAAATGGTCGCGGAAGGTGGCCTCGACCAGGTGAACCTCGTTCTTGCGCAGCAGCCCGTTATCGACAAAGATGCAGACCAACCGGTCGCCGATGGCTTCCTTGAGCAGGGCGGCCGTGACGCTGCTGTCCACCCCGCCGGAGAGTCCGCAGATGACCCGGTCGTCAGGCCCGACGCGCTCGCGCACCGAGGCGATGGCATCGGCCACGAAATTGCCGACCTCCCAGGTGCCCTCGCAGCCGCAGATCTCGTACAGGAAGTTGCGCAGGATCTGCCCGCCGCAGGGGGTGTGCGTTACCTCCGGATGAAACTGAACGCCGTAGACCGGGCGCTGCCGGTGCCGCACGGCCGCGACCGGGCAACTGGGCGTCTTCGCCAGGGCGACGAACCCCTCGGGCAGCGTCTGCACCATGTCGCCGTGGCTCATCCAGACGTTGGTCGGCGAGGGCACGTGTCCCAGCAGCCCGCCGTCCTCAACGACTTCCAGGCGGGTCCGCCCGTATTCGCGGGCCGGCGCCGGATGCACCTCGGCACCCATGATCTGGCAGCTCACCTGCATCCCGTAGCAGATGCCCAGCACGGGCAATCCCATCTCGAACAGATCCGGGCGGCAGGTCGGGGCGTTGGCGTCGTACACACTGGACGGCCCGCCGGAGAGGATCAGCCCGCGGACGTTCAGTTCGCGGAGCTTCTCCGGCGTGATGTCCGGCGGACAGAGGATGCTGAACACGCGGTTCTCGCGAACACGCCGGGCGATGAGCTGGGCATACTGGGCGCCGAAGTCCAGGATGGCGATGGTCTCGTTCATGGGGGAATTATACCGGTGGTTCAGGCCTTGTCACCGCGTCGCCAGCGCCTCGCCACGCAGGATCGCGGCCACGTCGAGCGGGTAGGCGAGGAACTGCGGCGAACCGTAGTAGAAGTGGTAGTTGGGCGAGTCGATGCGCTCCTTGAAGATGAACTCCAGCGTGCCAATGCCGGTGTCGTTGCCCTCGACCATGAGCACCCGGAAGAGCCCGGCGTCGATGGTCTCGCCCACCCGGGGCATCTGGCCGATGCGCATGGCGTCGAGCACCACCTGGCCCGTAGTGCCCTCGAAGTAGCGCCGCCCGGCGGGGGAGTGGACGCGGATGCGATGGGCGTCGAGAATCTCGACCTCCCCGGGCAGTTCCATCTTGGCCAGGTCGGGGGCGAAGGTCAGGGCGTGTCCCTCGAGGCTGTGGAAGTCCAGTTGGCTCTCGATGGCGGGGATGGCGTAGTAGCTGACCACGGGCATGTTGATGAAGAACAGGTGGTCGCCGTCCTGCAGCGCCGGCCCGCGGGTCAGCACGTCATCCATGACG
>CAYVVX010000808.1:0-2422 GCA_964455315.1 uncultured Planctomycetales bacterium
GATCGAGCGAACCCCCGAAGCGATGGCGAGCGCTGTCGAATCCGTCGGCAGCGTGACCCGCCAGCTCACCCACCGGCGTTATACGTTTCACGTTCACCGCTGTCGTGTTTGCAAGACCAGTGCGGACGAGCCGCCGCGCCGCTGGCTCAAGGCCGGCGATCTCGGCGGCTTCGGCATCAGCCGGGCGTGCGCGGCGGTGCTGGAGTTGCTCAACCGCGCGTGACCATGCCCGCCGCTCAGGCCGGCGATCCCGCCTCCCACAGCTTCCATACCCGCGATGCCACCTGCTCCGCGTCGTCGTCTTCGGCGACGTCCACCCACTGCACGCCGGACATCCGCCGCATCCAGGTCCGCTGGTGCTTGCCCAGCCGCCGCGAGTTGATCTTGATCCGCTCGATTGCAGCGTCGAGTTCCATCTCCCCGCGCAGGTGGGCGATGATCTCCGCGTAGCCGATGGCCTGCGCTGCCTGTTCGCTCAGGCCGCCGGGCTCGGCCAGCAGGGCACGCACCTCGTCGACGAGTCCCTGCTCGATCATCCGCCGGACCCGGGCGTTGATCCGCCGGTTGGTCTCCTCGACCGGGCGGCGGAGGGCGACCACGCGGCAGTCGTAGCGCCGCGGCCCGGTCCACTGGGTCTGCAGGCGCGAGATCGGCTCGCCGGTCAGGTGATGCACCTCCAGGGCCCGCTCGATCCGCCGCAGGTCGTGGGGGTGAATCCGCGCGGCCGCCTCCGGGTCGATCGCCGCGAGTTCGGCGTGGAGTGTCACGGTCCCTTCGCCGGCGGCCCGCTCGCGCAGGGCCCGGCGGAAGGCCACGTCCTTGCCCGGGCCCTCGAAAAGCCCCTGGGTGATGCCCTGGATGTAGAGCATGGTGCCGCCGACCGCCAGAACGGGTTTGCCGCGCCGGGCGATGTCGGCGATGGCCGTGTCGGCGAGTTCGAGGTACGCAGCCAGGCTGAACGGCGCGGACGGCTCGACCACGTCGATGAGATGGTGGGGAATCTCCGCGCGGACCCTCGGCGACGGCTTGGCGGTGCCGATGTCCATGCGCCGGTAGACCTTCATCGAGTCGATGGAAACGATCTCGCCGGAGGTTCGCCGGGCGAGTTCGAGCCCGGCGCGGCTCTTGCCGCCGCCGGTGCAGCCGATCAGCAGGTTGACCCGCGTACGCATGGCACCCATCATAGTGCGGTCATGCCCCCCGCCAAGAAGACCATTACCGTCGGCGACGTGAGCGATGCGCTCGACCGCATGGCCCCGCCCGCACTGGCCCAGGAGTGGGACAACGTCGGTCTGCTGGCGGGTGACCGGGCGGCCGGGTGCGACAAGGCGCTGCTGTGCATTGACCTGACGCCGGCGGTGCTGGACGAGGCCGTCGCCGCCGGCGCGGGGCTCATCGTCGCCTATCATCCGCCGTTGTTCCGGCCGATCAAGCGGCTGCTGGCGGACAGCGGGGAGACGGACAGCCTGATCTTTCGGGCGATTCGCCGGGGCATCGCCATTTATTCGCCGCATACGGCGCTCGATGCCGTCCAGGGCGGAACCAACGACGTGCTTGCGGGGCTGTGCGGCGTCCGCGAAGCGGGCCCGTTCGAGTACGTTCCCGTGGCCGAGCCGCACGTCAAGCTGGTCACATTTCTGCCCGAGAAGGATCTCGACCGCGTTGCGTCGGCACTGTTCGCGGCGGGTGCCGGACGGATCGGCGACTACGAGCAGTGCAGTTTTCGCCTCCGCGGCGAGGGCACGTTCTTCGGCACCGAAGCGACCGACCCGCGGGTGGGCCGCAAGGGACGGCTGGAGAAGGTGCCTGAAATGCTGCTTGAAACCGTCGCCCCGCATCGGCTGCTGCCGGAGATCCTGGCCGCCCTGCGCGCGGCGCACCCCTACGAGGAGCCCGCGTTCGATCTCAACGTGCTCATGACGCCGCCCGCCGCCGGCATCGGTCGGGTGGGCGATCTGCCCCGGGGGCTGACGCTGGGGCGGCTGGCGTCGCGATTGGCCCGGGCAACCGGGTCGAAGGTGACCATGACCGTCGGCGATCCGCGCCGGCGCGTGCGGCGTGCGGCCATCTGTGTCGGCGCGGCCGGCCGGCTGCCGCTGGACAAGCCGCGCTGCCGCGACTGTGACGTGATCGTGACCGGGGAGATCCGCCATCACGATGCGCTGGCCCTGCTGCGGGCGGGCAGAACGGCGATCGCGCTGGGCCACTGGGAGAGCGAGCGCCCGGTGCTGAAGCCGCTGGCGCTGCGGCTGCGCAAGGATGTGGCGGGCCTGGCCGCGCTGGTCAGCCGCAAGGATGCGCCGCCGTTCGGGCGGGCTTGAGGTCGATCGACATAGTTCCTTAGCGCGGGCTCTGCCCACAACCCAGGGAGTTTGGAACCGCAGAGACGCCGAGAACGCAAAGAAGATGGAGGATCTGAGAT
>CAYVVX010000809.1:0-2417 GCA_964455315.1 uncultured Planctomycetales bacterium
GCAGCGACTTCAGTTCCCGTTTCAGGATCTTCCCGGTCGGACCGCGGGGCATGTCCTCGCGGATGATGACTTCGCGGGGCACCTTGTAGGCGGCCAGTTGCTCGCGGCAGTAGGCGCGCAGGTCGGCACCGCTTACCTCGGCGCCGTCCTTGAGCTTCACGAACGCGACCACCACTTCGCCGCGGCTGGCGTCCGGCTGGCCGATGACCGCCGCCTCGGCCACCGCCGGGTGCTCCTCCAGCACCGACTCCACCTCGCGCGGGTAGACGTTGTCGCCGCCGACGATGATGAGATCCTTGGCCCGGCCGGTGATGGTGATGTGCCCGGTTTCGTCGATCCGCACGATGTCGCCGGTGCGGAACCAGCCGTCGGCGTCGATGGCCCTGGCGGTCTCCTCCGGCTTGTTGTAGTAGCCCTTCATGATGCCCGGCCCGCGGACGAACAGTTCGCCTTCCTGGTCGTGCGCCAGCACACCGCCCTGGGCGTCGCGGAGCTGGACTTCGACGCCCGGCAGCAGTCTGCCCACGGTGCCGACATGATGCTCCCAGGGAACGTCGGCGGCCAGCACCGGCGAAGTCTCGGTGAGCCCGTAGCCCTCGATCAGCCGGACGCCGGTCTTCTCCTGGAAGAGGTGATAGGTGGTGCGGGGCAGCGGCTCGCCGCCGCTGGCCGCGATCTTGATGCGGCCGAACTTCTCCTGGTCGATGCTCTTCAACCGGGCGACGGCGCCGTACATGCTCGGCACGGCCAGCAGCATGGTGATGCCCGCCTCGCAGATGAGCTTGTAGGCGGCCTGGGGGCTGAAGCGGGGCAGGTAGGTGACCGTGGCCCCGAGATGGATGGGCAGGAACTGAAGCACGGTGAGCCCGAAGACGTGGAACGGCGGCAGCACGCCCAGCAGGTTTTCGTTCGCGTCGATGCGGAACTGGGAGATCACCGCGTCGCAGTTGGACGCGAAGTTGCCGTGGCTCAGGCACACGCCCTTGGGCACACCGGTGGTGCCGGAGGTGTAGACAATGGCGGCGAGGTCGTCCTCATCGACGCGCGGCAGCGGCGGGCGGAAACGGAACTGCTCGAGTACGAAGGCCCGCTTGAGCTTCATCTGCTCCAGGTAGAGGGCGCGGACGGGGATCTGCTCCAGGATGGCCTTGAAATACTCGGTGCTGATGATCAGGTCGATCCCCGCATCGGCGACCACCGCGGCCAGCTCGCGCGGCTGGAGCAGGAAGTTCAGCGGCACGATGGTCCGCCCGGCCCACAAGGCTCCCAGCATGGTCCCCAGCCCGCCGACCGACGCCGGAAGCATCAACCCGACCCGCGGGCAGGCGGTCTCCCGCCGAATCACCCGGCGGATGACCCGGGCGAAGGTGGCCAGTTGCCGGTAGCTGAGCGAGCGGGTGGGATCGGCCGCGGCGAGCTTGTCCGGGGTGCGCCTGACGGCCTCGATCAGATGGGCGATGAGCATGTCCCGATCCTCGGCGATAAGACTCGACAAACCGGCGATATTGGCGCATCCTAACGGTCCGTTCTGACATCGTCCACGACCGGCGGCAGGGCTCATCAGGAGTATTCCGCGACCGCCGCTTCAAGGAGAGGACCGATCCGACCCATGACCTGTTCCATGCGTTGGCCACGACCACCCGTTCATTCGAGCATCCGCGGCGGCGGGCGGTCTTTCTGGCTGGGGGCGCTGTGCCTGGCCGCCTGCGGCTGCAGCAGCCTGCCGCCGGCCGAGCGCGACGAATTGACCTACGCCACCCAGGCGTACAACAAGGGCGACATCAGCGGTGCGGCCGCCAAGCTGGACCGGATCATCCGCGATTACCCCAATGCCGCGGAGATCGCCGAAGCCTACTACGTCCGCGGGCTGTGCCGTCACAAGGCCGGCAGCGCGCAGGCCGCCGGCGACTTCGAGCGGGCCATCGCCAAGAGCCAGCGGGCGGATCTGACCGCGCTGGCCAGGGCGTCGCTGGCATCGGTCCACTATGGCCGCAGTGACTGGCGGCGGGCCGCGGACTTGTACAAGCAGTCCATCCCCGGTCTGCCGGACACCCCGCCCACCGACCAGGTGCTGTATCGCGCCGGCCTGGCCATGCAGCGTTGCGGCCAATGGCAGGATGCCACCCGCCAGTTCGCCCGGATCCTGTGGAAGTTCAAGACCAGCCCGCTGGTCGAGGATGCCAGCCGGCTGGCCACCTGGCAGCATCCCTATTTCGCCATTCAACTCGCGGCGTTTCCGCGGACGGACAGTGCCGCGACGGCCGTGCAGGACTACCGTGCCAGGGGGCTCGAAGCGGTCCAGGAGAGCCGCCCGCGCAAGGACGGGGCCATGTGGGTGGTCATGACCGGCCGCTACGGCACCTACACCGAGGCCCAGGCGGCGCTGGGCCGGGTCCGCGCCGTCCAGCCGGACGCCT
>CAYVVX010000810.1:0-2407 GCA_964455315.1 uncultured Planctomycetales bacterium
CTGGGAAAAACAGGCACCGCGGAGGAGCGTGGCCGCACCGTGGAATGGCAATTCACCTGCCGGTTTCCCGATGGGCAGGTGAACACCATCGTGGCGGCCAACCGCGACGAGTTGCTGGCTGACTATGAGCCGGGCTTACGCCCGGAGATCATCGGGCGGCAGTCGTTCATTCGGGTTCCGGCTGACGAGGAAGATCCCACCCACGCCTGGTTCGCGGGCTATCTGGTGCTGCGGCGATCGGCGCTGCAGCCGGCGACCGCGCCGGGCTCGCTGGCCATTGCGGTGGTCATCGAGTACGGCGGGCACGGCGGCGCGGTAGCATCTCCGGTGGCCAGGGACGTGCTCCGCGACGCCTTGCGGCTGCGTCGCGAGGACGCCGGGGAAGGGGGTACGCTGCCATGAGCCTGCACATCCCGCTTCCCAGTCGCCATACCGTGGGCCTGTTGGTGCCGATGTTCATCCTCACCCTGGTGGGCATCGCCACCATCCATGTCAGCGACGACTTCTCCACCGGCCCGCTGACCACCGTGGTCAAGCAGGTTGCCTATGGCGCCATGGGCGTGGCGGGGATGCTTGCGGCCCTGCTGATCGGGTACCAGCGGCTGGGGCGGTTCGCCTACGCCTTTTTCGCCGCCGGTGTGGCGCTGCTGGTCTACCTGGTGATGGACCGGTGGATTCCGATGCCGATGGTGCAGGTCATCCGCAACACGCGGCAATGGATTCGCCTGGGCCCGGTGCAGGTCCAGCCGGCCGAGCTGGTCAAGATCGCCTACATCCTGGCCCTGGCGTGGTACCTGCGCTATCGACGGAACTACCGCGCCCTCGGCGGGCTGATCGCGCCGTTCGCCTTCGCCCTGGTGCCGATGGCGCTGATCAAGGCCCAGCGCGACCTGGGCACCGTGCTGCTCTTCCCACCGGTGCTCTTCGCGATGCTCTTCGCGGCCGGCGCCAAGGTCCGCCACCTGGGCGTGATCGTCCTCCTGGCGCTGCTGTGTGCCCCGTTGTTCTGGTTGAAGATCGAACCGTATCAGCGGCTGCGACTGGCCGGCGTGGTGCTCCAGAACGAGCAGCTCCGTGATTACCTGGAGAACCGGCCGGAGCTGTGGGAGCGGCTTCGCCCCGAGCGGGCCCGCCTCGGCGACTGGATGCGTGAGCTGAACGAATGGGAGAACAACACCGGCTATCAGCTCATCCGCAGCAAGCAGGCCATCGGCAGCGGGCGCCTGCTGGGGCAGGGCTACGGCCAGGGCGTGTTCGTGGAGACCCGAAAGCTGCCCGAGAAGCACAACGATTTCATCTTTTCACTGGTGGCTCATCAGTGGGGGCTGGTCGGGGGGGTGGTCCTGCTGCTGTGCTACGGGTTGATCGTGATCATCGGGTTTGATATCGCGGCGATGACGAAGGACCCCTTCGGCCGGCTGGTCGCGGTGGGGCTGACCAGTCTGATCGCAGTGCAGACCCTGACCAATCTGTGCGTTACCACCGGGCTGGGACCGGTCACCGGGGTGACGCTGCCCTTCGTCAGCGCGGGCGGCTCCAGCCTGATCAGCAGCTTTCTCAGTGTCGGGCTGCTGCTCAGCGTGGCCCATCGCCGGCCGATCCTGATGGCCAAGCGCCCCTTCGAATTCGACGAGGAGGCCGAGCGCTACGAACTGGCCCGGTGAAGCCCGCGTTCTGCCGGGTCGTCGGCGCCGGGTGGAGGTTCAGGTATACTGTATGTCTGTGGTCCGCTTGCTCTCCGCCGCGCGAACGCGGCGGCAGGCGGACGAACGCGAACAGGTGCCCGCATGTCCGACGTCGATCCTCCGCCGACCGAACTGAACGCGATGCAGCCCAAGAACCTGGCCGTGGCCGCCAGGATGCGCGAGCAACTCAGCGAGGGGCGCTGGTCGCCGGGAGATCAGATTCCGCCGGCGCGGCAGTTGGCCCAGACCTTCGGCGTGAGCCTGTCGCCGATTCTGCAGGCATTGCAGATCCTGGAGAAAGAGGGTCTGCTGGTCCGTCGGGCCCGGGTGGGAACCTTTGTCGCGGAGAAGCAGGCCCGCAAGCTGCTGCTGGGTTTGATCGTTTCCAACTGCGATCTGGAGCCGTCGTTCCAGGCCCTGCGCGGCTTCGAGGAGGAAGCCTGCCGACGCGGCTACCACGTGGTCTTCTGCAACGCCAACCGGGCCCCGGAATCCTTCGCCCATCGGGCCGAAGCCTGCATGATGATCGGCTGTGCGGGTATCGCCTACATCCCTCCGGAAGGCAGCGTTTACCTCGACTGGAACAGGGCCTTTTACAGGGGGTTCGCGGATCAGGACATCCCGCTGGTGGCCATGTGCTCACAGCCGTTTCCGGATGAGGATCCGGCCATCGTATCCGCGGCGGTTCCCGACGGTCACTGGCAGGGTCGCCGCATCGCCGC
>CAYVVX010000811.1:0-2399 GCA_964455315.1 uncultured Planctomycetales bacterium
GGCGATCGTGCACACCGGATCGTCGCGGCACGTGGTCCGGCTCATCGAAGAGGGTTACGTCCACGTTCTTTTCGCGGGCAACGCCCTGGCCACCCACGACATTGAGCAGGCCATCTTCGGCACCTCGCTGGGCGTGCACATGGACAAAGCCATCCCGGCCGACACCGGGCACGAGCATCACCTGCGGGCCATCAACACGGTGCGCCGGCACGGTTCCATCAGGGCCGCGGTCGAAGCGGGGGTCATCACCAGCGGGATCATGCACGCCTGCATCCGGCATGACGTCGAGTTTGTGCTGGCCGGCTCGATCCGCGATGACGGGCCGCTGCCGGAGGTGATCACCGACGTGCTGGTCGCCCAGGACAAGATGCGTGAGTACGTGCATGATCTGGGTTTCGCGCTGATGATCGCCACCACGCTGCACTCCGTGGCGACGGGCAACCTGCTGCCGGCGTGGGTGCCGGTGGTATGCGTGGACATTTCCCCCTCGACGGTCACCAAGCTGGCTGACCGCGGTTCATTTCAGACCGTCGGCGTGGTCACGGACGTGGAGCCGTTCCTGCGCGAGCTGCTGGAAGACCTGGGGATCAACGGCCAGTCCTGACCTTGCGGAGCCGCACGCGAAACGGCCGGCAGGGGCACCCGGCCGCTACACGGCCATCATGCAGGCCTGGTCACACTTCAATCTTCCAGGGGGCGCGGTTATCCCGGCTGAGCATCGCGTTGGCCTGGTCGTCGCCGATGAACCGCTCCTTCTCCGGGTCCCATTTCACCTCGCGGCCGAGCCGGAAGCCGACGTTCATGAGCAGCCCGGGGAGGGTGGCTTCATAGCCGCGCTGGATATCGGCGAAGGGGACCTTGCGTGAATTCACGCATTCCAGGAACCCCTTCATGTGATCCTGCACGACTTCGTGCTCGGACTTGGCGGAGGATACCTCCTCGGTGATCCGCTGTTTGCCGTTCTGGCTGGAGGTCCACAACTCGAACCCGGTGCGGTCCAGGGCCAGCATACCTTCGCTGCCGTAGAAGGCCTTGCCGTGCCCGCGCTTCTCGATCGGCCGGCTGCAATTGCTGCGCAGCGTGTAGGTCAGGAGGAAGCCCCGTTTCGCGACCGGACCGGGTCCGTAGAGGGCTGTGCCGTTGTAGGTATCCGGCCACTCGGTGTTGTCCTCGAAGGCGACGTGGGCCCCGGAGCCGCCGGCCGAAATCGGCATGGTCACGCCCATGGCCCAGTTGACGATGTCGTAGTGGTGCACGCCCCAGGCCACCTGCCAGGCGCCGTCGTAGTCGTAGAACCAGTAGTGGCGCAGGTAGCGGTTGGGGTTGTAGGGCACCCTGGGCGCCGGTCCCAGGTACATGTCCCAGTCGAGCTCCGGCGGGGGCGGCCCGTCAGGCGGCGAACCGAAGCCGGGGGTGAAGTTTTCCAGGTCCCAGACGTGCACCTGCGAGATTTCGCCGAGCCGGCCTGACTGGATGATCTCCACCGCCCGGGCGTAGTGCTCCCAGCTTCGCTGCTGGGTGCCCATCTGCATGATGCGGTTGTACTTGCGGGCAGCTTTGACGGCGGCCTGGCACTCGGCGACGGTGACGCCGACGGGCTTTTCGATGTACACGTCCTTGCCCGCCTGGCAGGCCAGGACCGCGGCAGGTGTGTGCCAGTGCGTAGTGGTTGCCACTACTACGGCGTCGATGTCCTTGTCGTCGAGCAGCTTGCGCAGGTCGCCGTGGCTGTCGGCCTTGCCGTCGACCTGCTTGAGGGCCTCGGCCAGGTGGCCCTGGTGCACGTCGCAGACCGCCTTGACGTGCATGCCGGGGGTGATCTGGGCGATGTACTGCAGGTAGCGCCCGCGCCCGCCGCAGCCGATGATGCCGACATTCAGCCGCTGGTTGGGACTCTCGCGGGTGGTATCCTCCGCCGCCAGGGCGCCGGAGGCGATCACGGACGCCCCCACCGCGGACATGCTGGTGCCCAGGAAGGTTCTGCGGGTCAGCCGGTTGTTCATGCTGTTGATCTCCGGTATTCGGGTGTCGTCGTCCCGTGCGGCGTCATACGCGCTTGAGCATTTCCTTCGCGGCTTTCACCGTGTGCAGGAAATGCTTCATCTCGCGCTGCACGGTCTCGGCCTCATCATCGCTGGGCCAGACGGGATTCTCGATGGCGATGTACAGCCCTCGGGCCTTGGGGTCAATGATCCTGAGCGCCGCTTCGACCTTGCCTTCGCCCTCGCCGAAGGGTGTCTCGCGCCAGTGAGGATGGTCGTGCTCGTCGAAGCGCATCCGCCAGTCCTTCAGGTGCATCGAATGGGCGTGCGGCGCGAGGATGCGGGCACAGGCCAGCGGGTCTTCCTTGCGGAACAGGGCGTTGCCCGGCGCGGTGGCGTAGCCGGGGATGGAGTCGA
>CAYVVX010000812.1:0-687 GCA_964455315.1 uncultured Planctomycetales bacterium
GCGGTGCCGGCGCGGCGGCGGGTTTCTCGGCGGCTGTTCCAGCTGCGGGCGATGAACGATGGGGCATGGGCACTTCCTGTGGGACGGATCAATCCTTCGGAGACATCCGCGGGCACCGGACCCGGCTGCCGGGCCGTTGCTGCGAAACCGGCAGCATGAGCCGGCGGATCTTTCGCACTTCTCGCCGCTTCACCGGCATTCCCGCCGGATCTGGTCCAGCAGGGCGGCGATCTGCCCCATGCCCTCGGCGGCGTTGCGCACGTCCATCCGCAGCGGCTCCAGATAGCGCTCCTCGAACCGCCGGCGGGCAGCGTCGTCCCACACCGTCGACGCCTGGTGCCACTCCTCGAGAAGCTGGCGCATCGCCTTGTTCAACTGCCCGCCGCTCTCGTAGATACCCATGATGCATCCTCCGCGGCTAAGCCAGCTCTCCCGCCGTCACTGCCCGGCCGGGGGATCCGCCGGCTCGCCGCCGTCCGCCTCATCTTCCCCGGCATCGGCCGGTTTGTCCTCGGCCACGCCCCCCGCAACGCCGCGGCGCATGGACGGAGTTGACGGCTCGATCACCCGTGACGCATCTTCGGTCCCGGCAGCCTCCGCGGGAGCAACGCCCAGATACGACTCCACCGATGCGATCAGTTGTTCGAGCATGGCCGCCCCCTGGGGTAACTCGACCTGCAACGAACT
>CAYVVX010000812.1:697-2394 GCA_964455315.1 uncultured Planctomycetales bacterium
TTCTGAAGCTGCTGGGTGTACTTTTTCACGGCGATGGACTTCTGGTGGGCCTCCTCCAGGCCGCGCTGGGCGATGGTCAGTGCCTTCTCCTCCTCGATCGCCGATGGGCGGGTATTGTCCACGTTGCGGAACATCTTCTTGGCCCGCACCGCCTCCCTGGCCCGGGAAACCATCTCGGTGCGCTTGTGAATCTGGTGCTGCCAGTAGGTCCGCTGCTCCGTCTCCAGCCACATCAGCGTTCGCTGCAGATCGGCCTCCGCCTCGCCCAGCGCGGTGCGGGCCTTCTCGATGAACTTCCACAGCGCGGCCCGGAAGTCCTGCAGCGCGTCGACGGAATCGAGACGAATCTGGTCCATGAATCAGTCGCCGGTGTCCAGTTGCCAGTCCTCAGTCACCTGGGACCAATCTCCAGTCTCCAGGAGTGTGGCCATTCATTGCCGCACGCGTTAGTCCTGTTGTCGCCGCCCGAGTTTCGTACGGCAATAAAGCTGCCACACTCCTCGTTCTTGCTCAGCACTCAACAACTCACCTTTGCTTCAGGTACTCCTCCGCCGCGGCCGCCTTCTTGCCCAGGAAGGCGGCGTGCTCCTGCGAGGCGATCAGGAAGCTGCCCAGTGCCTTCATGGTGGTCTCGAAGGCCTCGGCGAACTTGCGCTGTTCCTGGTCGCGCCAGGTGGACTCCAGCCCGCGCATCCGCCCGTGCAGGCCGCCCATGAGACCCTGCAGCTCGTTGTTGAAGCGGGCCAGGTCCTGGGCGAACCGGCGAAGCTCGGCGGGATCCACGTGGGCTTTGGCCATGCGCTGACTCCTTCTCTGGCAAACGGCTCCCTCATGGGTATTCTATCACCCTCAGGCGGGATCGTCGGCATCATCCTGCGACCCAAGCCCGGGATGCCGGGGAGGCCGGTCGGAAGAGTCGGCCGGTGCCACCCGGCCGCCGGACCCCGCACCGCCTCCCGAACGGCCGTGTACAAGAGGTTGAGAAACCGGTGCGCGCTCGCTTCCCCTTCGACTGATGGTATCCTGTCCCCGGTGGCGCGAACCGCGGCTGTCGGCTTCAACCAGGCGAGGGAGAACACATGCTCATGGAATTCCTCATTCCCAACTGGCACGTTTTCCTGATTCACTTCCCGCTGGGATTGCTGGTCGTCGGTGTTATCATCGAATTACTCAGTTTCCTGTGGCGCAGGGGCCAGGTGCACTCGGCCGGGCGGTGGATGATCCTGCTGGGAGCCCTGCTGAACATTCCCGCCATGACCGTCGGGCTGTACGCCCTTCGCCAGCAGGCCGTCCCCGGCAACATGTGGCCCTTCCGTCCCTGGCACGAACTCGCCGCCACCAGTCACTGGTCCGGTGCGGTCTGGGAACTCATGGAGGAGCACATCTGGTTCAGTGCCGGCGGCTCCCTGATCGCGATCCTGATGGTCGTGCTCCATGTGGCGTGCTCCGACCGGCTTCGGCGGGCGCTGTACGTCCCGGGGCTGCTGCTGCTGGTGCTCGCGGTCGGTGCGATCGGCGCCGGGGCCTGGCATGCCGGCGAGGCGGTGTATCGGCATGGCGTGGCCGTCGCCGCGGTCACGCTCGCGCCCGATGAACCACCATCCGAGCCGGCCACGGAGCCGGCCGGTGAGGCCGAGACCGAACCCATCGAAGTGCCCGCCGACACCGATCACGCCCCTCCGCCGGCAGGCAACGCC
>CAYVVX010000813.1:0-408 GCA_964455315.1 uncultured Planctomycetales bacterium
GGCCGCTGGTGAAGTCGCTGCGCGGCAGACCGGACGGCAACGAGAACGTCTTCGGCGACCGCATCCGCAAGCGCCCCACCCACCTGCACGCCATCGGCGACGCGGTCATCCTGTCCACCAGCTTCGAGGAGGCCGTTCCGCCCGGCGGCATCGTCACGCGTTTCATGGCCACGTATCTGCCTGAGAACCTTGGCTTCGCCGCCCCGGCGGATGACGACCAGCCGCAGGGCCGGCTGCTCAGCCGGGTGCGGGTGCAGGGCCCGCAGATCGCCGCCGACCTGGTCAAGGAGCATTTCGGCGTGGAGGGCGCCGGCAACCTGCTGGTCGAGGACTACCGCCTGCCGGCGAAGGGGGCATCGACAAAGTCCGCGCGCTCCAGCGGTGCGTCGCCCATCGCCCTCGGCGAGA
>CAYVVX010000813.1:418-2379 GCA_964455315.1 uncultured Planctomycetales bacterium
CGGCGAGAGTCTCGGCGGCAGAACCTCGCCCAGCCAGACGCTGTTCACCTGGTCCGGCTCGATGTCCTTCCTCAACGATCGCAATACCGCCCGCTTCGAGCGCGACGTGGAGATGGCCCACCACTCCGGCGACAAGATGGTGCTGTCGACCGCCCTGGCGTCGGCCATGCAGGTCGATCCTCAGCGACTCGGCGAGGGGCGGGTGGCCGGGCTGGCCTGCGGGGATCTGCTGGTGGAGTTCGAGCGACGCGCCGAACGGCGCCAGGGTCCGTCGCCCCTGTCGGAGGCCACCGAGCTCAAGTCGTTCACCGCCTCCGAGCGGGTTCGACTGGAAAGCGGCAACCGCTCCGCGGAGGGTGAGCGCATGAGCTACAACACGGCGAGCGGCGAGGTCAACATCGACGGCACCCGCCAGGTGCCCGCCAAGGTGATGGAGCTGATCGTGGCCACCGGACGGATGCGCAGCTGGGCCGGCGAAAGCCTCACCTGGAACCAGAAGGACGGCACCATCCACGCCAGGGGCTCCAACATCACCGCGACCGGGCGGTGAAGCGGCCCGCACGGTATCTCATCGCCGCCAGGTGGGAAGCTCGCGACAGCCGTAGCGCTCCTCGAGCACGCGCAGTTCCTTGCGCAGATCCTGGTACACCTGCCGATACTCGGGATCGGGCGTAACCACCTTGCGGCGGCTGGTGGACAGCCGGTTGTGCAGTTCCCGCGGATCCTTCTCCAGGTCGAACAGTTCGTCGGTGTCCCAGACCCCCTGGTACTGGATGTACTTGTGCTTCGCGGTGCGCACGCCCAGGTTGGTGGGCGTCTCGGGATACGGCGGCTCCCAGAAGTACTCGTACAGGAACGACTCCCGCCATTCATGGTCCGGGTCCGCCCCCAGCGGCAGGAACGACGCGCCCTGGAAACCCTCCGGGATCTTCAGCCCCGCGGCATCCACCAGCGTCGGGGCCACGTCCAGGTTGAGCACCATCTGGTCGCGCACCTGCCCGCCCTTGAACAGCTCCGGGCAGGTCATGATCATCGGCACGCGGATGGACTCCTCGTACATGCAGCGCTTGTCGATCAGCCCGTGCTCGCCGAACAGGAAGCCGTTGTCGCTGGTGAACACGATCAGGGTCGAGTCGTACAGCCCCTGCGCCTTCAGCGCCGCGGTCAGCTTGCCGATGCTGTCATCTACCGCCTGCTGGGCCCGCCAGTAGCTGCGGATGAAGTCGAACAGCGACAGTTCCTTGAAGTACATGTCGTTGATGCCGTGCCAACTGTCGCGCTGCTCACGGACCCAGTTCGGCCGGCGGTAGAAGTTCTCCGGCGTGTCCAGGCTGGAGTCCGGCATGACAATCCGCGCGTCGCCGTAGAGTTCCCGGTGCCGCTCCGCGGGCACGAACATCGCATGCACCGCCTTGTGCGACAGGTAGAGCATGAACGGGCGGTCCCTGGGCTGCTTGAGCCAGTCGATGGCCATGTCGGTGAGCACGTCGGTGACGTAGCCCTCGACATCCTTCCGCTGCCCGTTGATGTTGAACAGGTTGCGCGTGTAGCTGCCCTGGCCCTTGAAGCTGGCCCAGTGGTCGAACCCGGGTTGCGGATCATCGGTCTCGTGGCCCATGTGCCACTTGCCGAAGAAGGCGGTTTCGTAGCCGGCTTTCTGCAGCTCGCGCGGGAAGGTGGGCAGGGCCGGATCGAGCTGGGTCTGGTTGTTGATCACGCCGTGGATGTGCGTGTAGGTGCTGGTCAGGAGCGTCGCCCGGCTCGGCGAGCACAGCGAGGTGGTCACGAAGGCGTTGCAGAAGCGGACGCCGTCGGCCGCCAGCTTGTCCATGTGCGGCGTCCTGACCACCTGGTGGCCGGCACAGCTCATGGTGTCGTGGCGCATGTCGTCGACCAGGATGAAGACGATGTTGCGCCGTTTCGTGTCGGCCGCCCGGGCATCGGCGATGAAGCTCGTGACC
>CAYVVX010000814.1:0-2376 GCA_964455315.1 uncultured Planctomycetales bacterium
CCTGGCAGGTGCCGAAGTCGCTCATGTCCACGTCCCCGTCGCCATCCATGTCCGGTTTGACCGTGTCGACACGGAGGGTCACGCGGATGGTCTTGGGGCTGTTGATGGCGTTGCCGCTCACGGTGATGAACGCCTCGTGCGTTCCGGCATGAAGCCCGGCAGCGCTGTAGTTCACCGCGATGGTGTCCTGCTCGCCCTGCGAGTCGCCCTCGACGGGATCCACCCACAGCCAGTCGGCGTCATCGGTGACGGTGTAGGTCAGCAGGCCCTGGCCGATGTTCCAGACCAGGAAGCCGCCGGGTACGGGGCTGCCGCCGATCCAGGTCTGGGCGTTGATCGACGTCCGATCCAGGGCAATGACCGGCAGGTTGGACACGGTTGCCTGCGACGTGTTGAAGTTGTCGTCCTGGGCGACGATGAAGGCCTCGCCCAGCGGGCCGTCGACGTCGCCGCTCCACACCTCCGGACCGTCGCGCCCGAGCCGCAGCACGTTCGGAGCGCCGCTGCCGTCGTCGCCGTAGTAGAGGTAAACGACCGTCGCGTTCCGCACCGACGCTCCCACGTGATAGGCGCCATCGCCCAGGTCGTTGGCCCCGACCGCGTCGATGGTCGGCGGGGTCAGGTCGGTCAGGGTCGTATCCGCGTAGTCGGGCAGCGATGCATCCTGCCGCCTGTCGAACAGGAACGCGTGGTCATAGCTCTCATCGATGCGGGTGGTGCCGACGGTGCGGACGCGCACGCGGGCCGGGTCGGCCGTGCCGATCGGCCAGGTCGAGCCGATCGAGCGGGCATGGGCGTTGTTGATGATGGGGATGTGGCGGAAGTCGAAGCGCTGCAGCCGCGAGCCGACCGCGTCGATGGCCACCGGGTCGACGCTGGCCAGCACGGTGTCCAGCCAGTAGGGCTGCGGATCCTCCGGTCCGAAGACGTGCCACTTCTCGGCGGCGTTGATCGCGTCGAGCACGCAGAGGTAGCGGCGCTGCTGGGTTGAGTGCATGACCCCGTCGCGCCAGTAGAGCACCGCCCGGTGACAGTCGAGCAGCTCGCGCCACATGATGTCGTTGCCGAAGCCCTGCTCGTAGCTGGTGGACAGGTTCTTCTCGTGGGAGATCCGGCTCCAGTACTGCTGGGTGGTGTCGGCGGTGCTGAACATGGTGATGCCCACCCAGTTCTTGAGCACCGCGGTGTTGATGCCCAGGTAGTGCACCTTGAGCTTGGCAAGGTCGATGATCACGTCGGCGTCGAGGACGTAGTCGGTGATGGCCAGCGCCCCCATGCATGCGCCCTGGCCCGGGCCGGAGCGTCCGTGCGTGTCCGGCTGGTTGAAATAGGCGGCGTTGTCGTTGGCCTTCTTGAGGTTGGCGCTGACATACCCGCTGCCGGCATAGCTGCTGGGCCCGCCGGACGCGGTGGAGAGCTTGACCCAGCTCCAGTTCTGGCGGTCGGCCATGTTGACGCGATAGATGGCGACGCCCGGCCAGGCGGCCCGCATGGTGGAGAAGTAGCTCTCGGTGTAGCCCATGCTGTTGAGCTTGGTGTAGAAGTCGGTGCCGATGCGCGAGCCGTCGCCGATGTAGATGCGCTGGGCGCCGGCCCTGGCGGCCATGTCCACCAGCGGGCGGAGCGTCGCCGGGTGGGAGTAGACCGGCGAGCGCTGCCCGTTCTGATCGTTGTAGTACTCGACGGTGTTGGGCTTGATGACCACCTCGATCACGCCGTCGCCGTCCACGTCGGAGATCAGGTTGGCGAGCGGATTGTTGGCCGGGCCGAGATGGAGCTCCCTGACCGCGTCCTCGATGAGGTTGTAGGCGGTGTTGGGACCGGGGTTGTAGGGTTCGACGCCGTAGGTGAGCTGCGGGGCGGTGTTGCGGTTGACGGTGACGACCGCTTCCACGTCGTTGGGCCGGGTGATGCGCGGGCTCATCGCGACCGGGTCGGTGACCACGTCCGGCGTCCAGGGGACCACGGCCGGGTTGCCGGGGGTGAAGCTGGCGGTGAGCTGTGAATAGACGGTGCGGCCGGCGCTGACCGCCAGGAAGAGGATGCCGGCCAGGGCCAGGCTGCCGGTGGCGAAGGTGGCGGCCCGGGCGACGCCGCGGTGATGCTCGCGGTGGCGGGCCCAGGCGGGGACGATGAGGATGGCCAGGGCGCCGAGGTTGGCGCCGGCGGCCTGCTGGCAGGGGTAGGCCAGGCGGCGGGGCTGCGGGCCGGAGCGCCAGATCAGCCAGATCAGCGAGGCGGCGGCGATGGTCAGCCTGTTGCGGGCGACGATGCACCAGAACCAGCGCCAGAGGTAGACGAGCCGGGCGACGGGGCCTGAGCCGGTGAGCACGGGCACCGAGGGCGCGGGACGGGCATGGGGGCAACGATGGGGAT
>CAYVVX010000815.1:0-1553 GCA_964455315.1 uncultured Planctomycetales bacterium
TGCGGCCCATGGTGATGGGGAAAAGGAAGGCAGGCGGGGACGCCTGCCCCACCCGGGAGAGTCAGAGGATGAGTTGTCAGGTCTCGACAACCTCTATCTGCTGGCCGACACCAACCTGGCCCGCATCATCGAGCAGGTGCGGAAAGTCAACCCGGCGGTGGTCATCGTGGATTCGATCCAGATGATTCACCGTCCGGACCTGGAGGCCGCCCCGGGGTCGGTCGCGCAACTTCGGCGCTGCTGCCTGGAGCTGGTCCATCTGGCCAAGGTGTCGGGCATGGCGGTGATCCTCGTGGGGCACGTCACAAAGGAAGGCATCCTCGCCGGGCCGAAACTGGTCGAGCACCTGGTGGACACGGTGCTGTCCTTCGAGGGTGATCGACATCACGCGCACCGGGTGGTGCGGGCGATCAAGAACCGCTTCGGCGCCACGCTGGAGGTCGCGCTCTTCGAGATGACCGGTTCGGGACTGAGGGAGGTCGAGCCGGGGGCGATTCTGCACGACCTGGGGCAGGGGCCGCGGCCCGGCTCGATCGTCTGCCCGGCGATGCACGGCTCCCGCTGCCTGCTGGTGGAGGTGCAGGCGCTCACCGCGCCGGGGTTCCTGGGTAACGCGAGGCGGAAGGCCTCCGGGCTGGATGTCAACCGGCTGGCCATGCTCATCGCGGTGCTGGAGAAGCACGGCGGGCTGCGGCTGGCGGATCAGGACGTCTTCGTCTCGACCACGGGCGGGCTGAAAGTGGCGGAGCCGGCCGCGGATCTGGCGCTCTGCCTGGCCATCGCGGGGGCGTTTCAGGGTCGGGCGATCGGCGCCGGGGAGACGCCGACCGCTGTCGTGGGCGAAGTCGGGCTGGGCGGCGAAGTGCGGCGAGCGCCGTCGATGGAAGCACGGCTCATGGAGTGCGCCCGGCTGGGGTATCGGCGGGTGCTGACGCCGCGTTCTGTCCGCGATCTGCCTCGCGTGAAGGACGTGGAGGTGGTGGCGGTGGGTTCGGTGTCGGAAGCGATGGAGCATCTGGACGTGGCGGCGTCGGTGACGCGGGCGCGATCATCCGGCCGCGGGTCGGCGGTCCCGGCATCGACCCGGCGCGACCCCCCGTGATGGGGGATTGGGGCGGGTGGGGGAAGGGAAATCTCAGAAAATTGTGGAGCGGAGTTATCGGGACTGACCTGTGGACAACTGGCGATCCCGGGGACGTGCAGGTCGCGTCGGTCGGTCGGCGCAGTTTCCGCAAGATTGGTCCTTGCAATGGTTTACGGCAACAGCCCGAGGTCTGAACGCGAATCGTCAAGATTTTTGGTGGGTTTTGTTTGCGTTCGCTGGTCTGGCGTGTTGACCTCGGTATGATCTTCGCGTCGTGGAATCGGCGGAAATCTGCCGATAATGCTTCAAGCACGTTCGATTCGGGCCTTGGTGGCTCGAGTGGAAGTCGAACGGGTGGATGATGTGGATGCCGAGGCACCGGGTGGTGCGGGCATCCGGACAGGTAACAAGGAGAGTCCAAGAATGAGTCTGACGAAGCGAGTTGGCCTCGTGGCCGGTGCCGCTGCGC
>CAYVVX010000815.1:1563-2368 GCA_964455315.1 uncultured Planctomycetales bacterium
GCAAGAGCACTCTCTTTAACATCGACGAAGAATCCGGCACGGAAACGACGGACCAGGATCTGCGTGCCCGCGTCGCCCAGATGGAGGCGGAGCTGGCGAAACTGAAGGCCCAGGAGGGCTCGAACTGGCTGACCGAGCAGCGCGCGACCGAAATCCGCGCCCTCGTGCAGGACGTTCTGGCCGATGCCGACACCCGCACCTCGCTGCTCCAGGGCGGCACGGCGGGCTGGGACAACAACTTCTTCCTGGCCAGCGGCGATGGCAAGTTCCGTCTGAACATCGGCGGGCAGCTCCAGTTCCGCTGGATGTACAGCAACCAGGACGACGAGGCGTCGGAAGACACCAGCCGTTCCGGCTTCGAGAACACCCGCACCAAGCTGGTGTTCTGGGGCCACGTGGTTGACCCCGCCTGGACCTACAAGGTCGAGGGCGACTTCAACAGCCGCAACGGCGGCGGCGACTCCTTCACCCTGGAGGACGCCTGGATCAACTACAACTACGACAACGGCTGGGGCGTGAAGGTCGGCCAGTTCCGGTCGCCGGCCCTGCGCGAGGAACTCGTCCACAGCAGCATGCAGCTGGCGGTCGAGCGGTCGGTGCTCAACAGCGCCTTCACCGCCGGCATGACCCAGGGCATCATGCTCCACTACACGGGCGACAACTTCCGCATGGCTCTGTCGTACAACGACGGCGCCCGCAGCGCCAACGGCGCGGCGATGGCCTACGACACCGAGTGGTCGTTCTCCGGTCGCGGCGAAATCCTCTTCGCCGGCAACTGGAACCAGTTCAACGACTTCACGTCGTG
>CAYVVX010000816.1:0-265 GCA_964455315.1 uncultured Planctomycetales bacterium
GATGGTGCCCGAGGGAAACACACCCGTCAACAGGTTCGGGCGCCCATTGTCGCGCGGTTCGGATCGGGCCGCTCGGGATCGGCGCAAGATTTCCTCAAAGATTGTGGAAAAGCCGTCTTGCAAACGATCAGGAAACGGGTAGTATGCCTGCGGCTGAGACTCAGTCTCAACTAGAGTCTCCCAATAAGAAACGGGCGGTCAGAGTCCTCGGCAAAGTCTCCTGACCGCCCGGTGCACACGACAACCGGTGAAGGCTGCCGCGTTC
>CAYVVX010000816.1:275-1633 GCA_964455315.1 uncultured Planctomycetales bacterium
GCGGATTCCGCGCCGGTTGCCCTGAATTGGCTGGGCGGCGACTGCGCTCTCGCCCCCCCGCGCGAGCGCTCCGGAGTCCTCGGCACGCCTTGCGTCTCCCGGACGCCGCTCAGCCATGCAAGAAGCGCCGCTTCGCAGTGAAGCGGCTGAATCGTTGTTCGCTCTGTGGAGGATGACTTGTGACCGGATCGGATTGTATTAACGCCCGCGGCTTCGCCCGGCGGCTTACCTGCATCTCCTGGGTCGCCTCAGCCGCGGCTTTGGTGACCATCGCCGCTCCAGCGTCGGCCGCCTTCGTCTCGCCAGCCCTGTGGAGCCACGGCGATGCCCACACCACCTGGCAGGCCTGGAACGTGTTCACCACCACCGCCGGAGCAAACGCGCCGGATGCCGGTTTGTCCAATCCCAACGGCGCCCCCACCCTGACCGAGAACAGTGGGGGCAGTTTCCTCACCGGAAGTGGCAATCTCTACTCCCCCGCCGCTGTTCTCGATATCGACGTGGTCATCCCCGACGAAGCCGCCGCCGGACAGGTGACTACAGTCATCCTGCAGACCCGCACGCTGGGCAGCGAGATCGACTACAGCTCCATCAACATCGGTGACATCGGCTACGTCGACTACGCTGAACTGCTCCGCGAGGCGTTCCCGGGCCCCGGGGGCGAGGCGGTCGAACGCTGGTTCAAGTTCCATCTACCCTACAGTGCATCGTCGTTCACCATCGCATTCAACGCCGACGGCTCCTCCATGAGCCTTGACCGTGTCACCGTAGACACCATCACCAGCACCAGCTACGTCCCCGAGCCGAATCCGGTGCCCGAACCGGCCGCGCTGGTTCTCGCACTGGCCGCGGCCGCGGTGGTCGTGAGGCGACGGCCCTGTGGGGAGGCACGCTGATGCATGGTCGGCTGATCATCGGTTCGCTGGCGGTGGCCCTCACGTCGGTGGCGCAGGCGGAACCGCATGCGCTGCCCACGCCGACAGACGACCGCTGGCATTACCCGTTTAACTTCACCCCCGGCTCGCGGCCGGTCGCCACCTGTTTCGGTGCGGCCGGTTCGCCCGGATTCAACGACCGCGATGCCGAGCTGGTGATCGGCTGGGCCACGACCGGGGCGCTCCCGGCCGGGCACGGCAGCGGCGCCTACGGGGTCCGGTCGGTGAAGCTCACCCTGGTCAACACGCCCAATGCCCAGTGGCCCGTGGACACCACGCCCGACGAGTGGTTCACCTACGATCTGAACGGGGACGATCAGCTCAACGGCGACGGCATCGCCCGCGGTGAGCGCGGCGACATCGACGGCGAAAGCGACGACACCGACCCGGGACGACCCATCGAGTTGTTCGGCGCCGGTTTCG
>CAYVVX010000816.1:1643-2368 GCA_964455315.1 uncultured Planctomycetales bacterium
ATGTGCGCCCCCGAGGGCAGCGAATGGTATTCCACATCCATCCCGTCCCGTTCGATGGCGATGGTGGGATGCTTGTCCTCGCGGTGTTCCATGACGATCATCTGCGAGGCGGCGCCGGTTTCGGGCCGTTCTACACGCCTTCCACATGGACCGAAACCAGCCTGTACGTCGGCTCCGGCAGCGAGTCGGACGACCCGCGCGATCCCTTCCCCTTCGTGTTTGATGATTCAACCGGGCAACCGCTGCACGTCGAGGACAATGTCGCCGGGCTGCACAACGCGGGGCTGGATGTCTTCTCATTCACGCCGACACCCTGGGCGATCGGTGAACCGCTCAACTACGTGCCCGGCAATCAACCCGCACCTTTCCAGGTCGCCTTCGAGGTGGACCTCGGCTTGAGCGCGGGCAGGGTCCATGCCTGGTTTCGCCAGGGCCTCAACGCCGGCCGGGTGGTGCTGGTGGTCACCTCCCTCGCCGAAGCGACGTTAATGGGACCGCAGTCCGGCTTCCCCGCCTTCTACACCAGGGACGGTGTCGGTCTGCATGCGCTGGCGGCCGCGCCGCGCCTGGACATCGACGCCTGCCTGGCGGTGGCACCGGATTTCGATCGCGACTGCGACGTGGACGGAGACGACGTCGACCACCTGCGCGGTTGCGCAACCGGCGCGGCGGTGACGCCGCCGGCCGGGGAATGCCTCGACGCCGATCTGGATGATGACGGCGAT
>CAYVVX010000817.1:0-2362 GCA_964455315.1 uncultured Planctomycetales bacterium
ACCTGATATCTGAAATGTCAGATCTGAGATTTCCGAGCCGAAACCGGCGGATTCCAGATCGATCAGGACGCAGGTTTGGCCGTGCGGCAATGCACCCCGTCCTTCACCCCAGCAGGTGCAGCCGCAGCCGGTTCAGGGCCACCTTCGCGGTGCGGTCGCGGATCTCCTCGCGGGTGAGCCGCTCGCCGAGCCGGTGCTCGGTGACGACACACCCCTTCGCGTCGGTGAGTCCGATATACACCAGCCCGACCGGCTTGGCCGCCGTCCCGCCGGTCGGGCCGGCCACCCCGGTCACGCTGACGGCCAGGTCCGTCCCCGCGATCCGCCGGCAGTTCACCGCCATGGCCGTCGCCACCGCCTTGCTGACCGCCCCGTGCGACGCCAGCAGCTCGGTGTCCACGTTCAACAGCCGCACCTTGGCCGCGTTGGTATAGGTGGTCACGCCCTCCAGGAAGTACTTGCTGCTCCCGGCCACGTCGGTGAGCCGCTTGGCGATCAGCCCGCCGGTGCATGATTCGGCCGTCGCGATGGTCAGCTTCCTGGCGGTCAGCAGCTTCGCCACCGCCGTCGACAGTGTTTCCGCGCCCTCGCCGAACACCAGCGTCCCCAGCCGCCGCCGCACCTCGGCCGTGGTCGCCGCCAGCATGCGTTGAGCTTCCTTCGGCGAAGCTCCCCAGGCGTTGACGCGCACGCCGATGATCGCCTCCTGCGCGGTGGTGCCCACCGTCGGGTTCGCTCCGCGCTGCATCAGGTCGCGAATCATCTCGCCGATGTCGGACTCGCCCGCCCCGCAGCACCACAGCACCTGCTGGGCCAGCGCCGCCCCGCCCGACGCCGTTGCCAGCACCGGCCGCACGTCGCGCTCGAACATCACTTTCATTTCCCGCGGCACGCCGGGCATGACGAAGATCTGCGCCCGGTCCCACCGCCCGCGGATGCCCGGCGCCGTGCCGCAGGTGTTCTCGATGGCGTGGCACCCGGCCGGCATCATCGCCTGAATCGCGTTGGCCTCCGGCATGATCCGTTGCCGGCGCTCGAAGAACGCCCGGATCTGCCCCAGCGATGCCTCGTCCATCACCAGCCCGACGCCCATCACCGCCGCCAGCGCCTGCCGGGTCTGGTCATCCTCGGTGGGGCCCAGTCCGCCGCTGAGCAGCACCGCGTCTGCCGCCGCGCAGGCCCGGGCGATCTCCCGCCGGATCGGCTCGATGTCGTCGGAGACGGTCACGTGCATCAGCGGCACGATGCCCAGATCACTCAACTGCGCCGCCAGCCAGGCCGTGTTCGTATCCACGGTCTGCCCGCAGGTCAGCTCCGTGCCGATGCTCAGGATGATCGCGTCCATGCCATGAGGATAACCCGGCGCAGGCTGCAACTGAAAGCGTCGGCCCGACGCCCCCATCCCGCTTTGACACCATCCCGCACGCTCCCTATCCTTCCTGACCGCAACAATGCTGTCTGAAACGGACGCCGGCGGGGACGATTCACCACCTCCGGCCCATGAGAAGGAGATTCAGCCCATGACCATGCCCCGCGCTCTGCTCGCGATGCTCCTGTTCCTCACCGCTCCCGCGCCGGCCGCCGACGACAAGCCCGCTGACGGGCCTGAGAAGAAGCCGGCCAACCCCCGGGTGGTCTTCGAGATCGCCCTGGGCGACGAGAAGTGGGGCGATATCACCCTCGAACTCGAGCCCGACAAGGCCCCCCTCACCGTCGACAACTTCCTCACCTATGTCGACGAGGGTTACTTCGACGGCACCATCTTCCATCGCGTCATGAGCAATTTCATGATCCAGGGCGGAGGCTTCACCTCGCTGACCCAGGAAAAGTCCAAAGGCCAGCACCCGCCCATCCAGAACGAGGCCAAGAACGGGCTCAAGAACCTCGAGGGCACCATCGCCATGGCCCGCACGCGGGCCCCGCACAGTGCCACCTCGCAGTTCTTCATCAACGTCAAGAACAACGACATGCTCGACTACCCCAGCTTCGACAACTGGGGCTACGCCGTGTTCGGCAAAGTGGTTGAGGGCATGGACGTGGTCAACAAGATCAAGTCCATCGAGGTCCGGGCTCGCGGACCGGAGATGTCCGAGCCGGTCAACCCCCCGAAGATCGCCAGGGCGTACAAGGTCGGCGGCCCGCGCAAGCGCGTCCTCATCCTCTGCAAGTCCAACGCCGGCCGCTCGCAGATGGCCGTCGGCCTGTGGCGCAAGTTCGGCGTCTCTGACTGGGAGGTGCACAGCGCCGGCCTCGAGCCCGCGCCGAAGGTCAGCCCCCAGGCGGTCGAAGTGATGAAGGAAGCCGGCGTCGACATCTCCGCCGCCAAACCCCAGAAGCTCGACAAGTTTGTCGATCAGAAGTT